>JAAZZJ010000169.1 GCA_014237695.1 Oscillospiraceae bacterium
TTCCGTTACAATTCCATTACGAATGGGCCGGAACCCTTGCAATATTCTCCGCCATCGGGTAAAATTGGGACGGAATAGATAGAGAACGGCCGGAGCAGACGGCCTGACGGATAAACCCACGCTGGAAAGGATCATCGCTATGAGAAAAAAACTGCTTGCCCTGGCACTGGCCGGACTGCTGTGCCTGGGCTTCGCTCCGCCCGCCCACGCGGCGGTTGAGGAGCTGGTCAGCCTGCGGGTGGACGAGGTCATCGCCTACAGCGGCGAGGAGGAGGCCTACACCGTGCGGGAGGATGGGCTGTACGGCTTTTACCGTACGGACGGCAGCGTGCTGCTGGAGCCCAATTACGCCGCCGTGGGCCCCTTCAGCGACGGCATGGCCGCCGTCTCCCTGTCCGGGGACTGGGTGGAGGGCTCCGGAAGCACTCCCCCCCGCTTCCGCGGCGGCCGCTTCGGCTATGTGGACGCCGGCGGCGTGCTGACGGTCGCCATGCAGTACCGGCAGGCCTTCCCCTTCTCCGAGGACCGGGCCTTCGCGGTGGACGGCTCCGGCACCCTGGTGCTTCTGGACCGGACCGGCCGGGAGCTGGCCTCCTTCCCCCAGGCGGAGCTTTGGGCGGGGGAGAGCGTACGGCTCAGCGAGGGGCTGGCCGTTATCCCCGTGAAATGTGAGGAGGAGACTCCGGCGGAGGAGGAAACCGCCCGGGCCTATCTTGTGGTGGACTCCGGCGGCCGGGAACTTTTTACCCTGACCGATGCCTGGGTGGATTTCATGGGCGGCTACCACAGCGGACGCATTGCCGCGGCGGAAACCGGGGAGTGGACCGAGGATGAAGCGGGCAGCCGGAGCTTCACCGCGGCCTCCGGCGCCTGGGGCTACCGGGACGAGGCGGGTGAGCTGGCGATCCCCTTCCAGTTCGAGGAGGCCGCGCCCTTTTCCGGCGGGCTGGCCGCCGTATGTCTCCGGGGAGAGGACGGCGAGACCCTCTACGGCTTTGTTTCCCCTGAGGGCGGGATGACTGTCCCGGCGGAGTACGATGGGGCCCGCTCCTTTGACGGCGGCACCGGCGCGCTGCTGCTGGGGGACAACTGGGCCTATGTGGATCAGGAGGGCCGGCTGCTGACGGATTTTCTCTATGAAGAGGCGGGACCCTTCCGGGACGGAATCGCCCTGGTCCGCTCCGGCGGACAGCTCCAGGCCATCAGCGAGCGGGGCCGGATCCTCTTTACCGCCAGTGCCGGCCGGGGGCTGGCGTTCAGCGGCGGTGTGACCGTTCTGCAGGAGGAGGGGGACGGCGCCTGGGGCGTGTGCGGCGAGGACGGCGAGCTGCTGGTCCCCTTCGAGTACGAGGAGGCCTTCCACTGGGACGGCTACCTGTGGCTGAAGCGGGGCGAGCTGTGGCGGGTCTACCGGACGGAGGACGTGATCGAGGCCAGCCAGACCGCGCCGGAGGGCGAGGCCGCAGGAGTGGGCGCTTTCCTGGATGTTCCGGCGGACGCCTGGTATGCCGCGGCGGTCACCTGGGCCACGGACCATGACGTCATCACGGGCACCGGCGGAAGCCAGTTTTCCCCGGACCGGTCCTGCACCACGGGGGAGATCATCACCTTCCTCTGGCGCGCGGTGGGCCGTCCGGAACCGGAGAGGGAGGAAAATCCCTTTACCGACGTCTCCGCCAGCCACTACTACTATCAGGCCGCCCTGTGGGCCTATGAGAACGGCATCGTCTCCGGCGATGTGTTCGGCGCGGCGGAGCTGTGTTCCCGGGGGATGGCGGTGACCTATCTCTGGCGTCTGGCGGGCAGTCCCGGAGGGTATTTCCCGGTGTTCGCGGACGTGGATATGGATGCGGTCTACGCCCAGGCGGTATCCTGGGCCCTGTCCGAGGATATCACGGGAGGCAACGGCGGAGGCTTTTTCTCCCCTGACGAGATTTGCAGCAGAGGACAGATTGTGACCTTCCTGTACCGGTATCTGGTAGAGGACTGACGGATAATGACAGAGGGAGACGGTGTGGCCGTCTCCCTTTTTTGCTTGCAGGGCCCCGCCCTGGGTAGACAGGAGGGGAAATCTGTGTTATAGTCGAAGCAGCTGAGAATCAGGAAGGAGGCGATGGCCGGGTATGGCGCGGCTGGAGGACAAAAAACTGTTTCTGCTGGACATGGACGGCACGATCTATATCGACGAGGACCTGTTTCCGGGGACCATTCCCTTCCTGGACGCCGTCCGGGAGAGAGGGGGACGGTATCTGTTCCTGACCAACAATTCCTCCCGGTCGGTGGACGCCTATATCAGCAAGCTGGCGCGCATGGGCATCCCCTCGGTCCGGGAGGATTTTCTTACCTCCGTGGACGCCCTCATCGCGGATCTGGCGGGGCGGCCGCCCTTCCGCAAATGCTACGCCTTTGGCACCCGGACCTTCCGGCAGCAGCTGGCGGAGGCGGGGGTCCCCGTGACGGACAGGCTGGAGGACGATATTGACTGTCTGCTCATGGGGTTTGACACGGAGCTGGTCTTTCAGAAGCTGGAGGACGCCTGCATCCTGCTGAACCGGGGGGTGGAGTATATTGCCGCCAATCTGGACTGGGTGTGCCCCACCTGGTACGGGTCCGTGCCGGATGTGGGGTGCGTGTGTGAGATGCTGTTCAAGGCCACCGGGCGGCGGCCCCGGGGCATCGGGAAGCCGGAGCCCGCCATGCTCCGGCTGGCTTTGGAGCGGACCGGGTTTACCGCCGGGGAGGCGGTGATGGTGGGGGACCGGCTGTATACGGATATTGCCTCCGGGGTGAACGCGGGGATCGATACCGTCTTCGTTCTCTCCGGGGAGGGGACCGCCGCGGACGCGGCGGCGAGTTCTTTTCGGCCTACGTGGGTTTTTGAGGATATTGCGGCGATGCACCGGGCATGGGCAGAGGGGTGATGATGCCGCTGCGCGGCGGCGGCTTTTTGGTTCTGCGGCCCGGAGGGCCGCCTCCGCTTGTTTCTATTCGTTGCCCCGGGACCTGCGCGGCCCCGGACTCCGCGCCTACTTTTGCCACGCGGCAAAAGTAGGCAAAAACGCGCTTAAACCTGACGGTTTAAGAATCCCTTGATTACGGGGGTTATTAGTTACGCTACGACCTTCGGATTTCCGGTCTATCGTTGGTGCTTTGGGCCGATGCCGGTTTGTACTTCTGCGCACAGTTCTAACGAGGGACGTCATTGCCGCTTCGCGGCAACGACCGTCCCGGCAGCCCGCAGGGCTGCCCGGTTGCTTCGCGGCACTCGGCACGGGGGTCTGGCGTTTTGGGTGCTTTTGGGCGGCTGGTTCCCCTATTCCACAATGGGGCGCAGACCCTCTATGGTCAATTGGACGCCTAAATGGAACCCCAGCGCGAAACTGTCCAGATATCCGGCGTTGTCTATGTCCGTGGTCGCTTTCCAGAGAGCATCAAATTCTTCGAGAGTTAGCCGGTTCTTCACCGCTTGCACTGCTTTCTCCGATTCCCTAATAGCGCGGCGCTCCGCTTCGGACGAGTGTGGACCATTCAGAAGGTCAAAGAGAGTTTCCATTAGTTGATTCATCTTAGTTGCTCCTTTCTTGTGTAGTATTTTTCTCAACAATCATTATAGTGAATATATTTCAACTTGTCAAGAGGCACTGGAGGATTTTATGGCGAATTTTGCGGAACGGATCAAAGAACTACGTCTTGCCCGGGGGATGTCGCAGGATGCGGTGGGAAAAGTCATCGGTGTCAAGCGGTATTCTGTGTGCGGTTATGAGAAAGGAAAGAATTTTCCGGAAGTACCGGGGCTCATGGGATTGGCGGATTATTTTGGGGTATCTACCGATTATCTGCTGGGCCGGACGGATAATCCGGAGGTGAACCAGTAAGGCCGCAGAGATGGACAGTGCCTGCATGATACCCGTTACAAAACAGGAAAGCATCTATCAAAATATTTAGGAGAGGTATATGGCAGACTTTTCAGAAAGAATCAAGGAACTGCGTCTTGCCCGGGGAATGTCGCAGGATGCGGTGGGAAAAGTCATTGGCGTCAAGCGGTATTCTGTATATGGTTATGAAAAGGGAAATAATTTCCCGGAGGTGCCGGGGCTCATGGGATTAGCGGATTATTTCGGAGTATCTACCGATTACCTCCTGGGCCGGACGGATAACCCGGAGGTGAACCAGTAGGGAAAGAAGAAGGACCAGCCCACCATCCAGCACCCCGGCGAGTTTGCCGGGCTAAAACGGTAGGGGCCATCGTCAGCCATGCTGAGATAGACGCAGAAGACGAACAGAGCGGACGGCAGTAAGGTTTAGGCCGTGTAGACTGTGCCTCGGGCGCAAAATAAAACACCCCCCGCATTTAAGGAGTCCAGAACCATATGGTTCTGGCGCGTTTTTGGTTCCTTTTGTCGCGGGACAAAAGGAACCGCAGGGTCCGGGGCTGCGTAAGCCCCGGGCCATCGAGAAGAAGAGAGGAAAAAGCGATGAGCGAATTAAAGCTGAACAACAAGAGAACCATCCTGGTAGGCCTGGCCTTCCTGTCCATCTGCTCCTTCTGGCAGATGTACGACAACCTGGTGCCCCTGATCCTCCGGGAGACCTTCCACATGGATGAATCCCTCACCGGCGTCATCATGGCGGCAGACAACGTGCTGGCCCTGTTTCTGCTGCCCTTCTTCGGAGGGCTGTCCGACAAAACGCGTACGAAACTGGGCAGCCGGACGCCCTATATCATCGCGGGCACCGCCGGGGCGGTGATCCTGATGAACCTCCTCCCCGCGCTGGACAACAGCTATGCCGCCGGGGCGGCGCCCTATAAGCTGGTGAGCTTCGTGATCGTGCTGGGGCTGCTGCTCATCGCCATGGGGACCTACCGGTCCCCCGCCGTGGCCCTGATGCCGGACGTGACCCCCAAGCCCCTGCGGAGCAAGGCCAACGCCATCATCAACCTGATGGGCGCGGTGGGCGGCGTGCTGTATCTGGGCATCAGCGCGGCCCTCTATCCCGCCTCCAAGACCGGAGAGGCGGCCCACGTGAACTATCAGCCGCTGTTCCTGGTGGTTTCCGGGATCATGATCGCGGCGGTTGCCGTTCTGCTGCTGACCATCAAGGAGCCTAAGCTGGCTAAAGAGAACCGGGAGCTGGAGAAAAAGCATCCGGAGTGGAATCTGGCCAAGGATGACGGCAGCGGCCATGAGACCCTGCCCGCACCGGTGAAAAAGAGTCTGGCGTTCCTGCTGGCCTCCATCGCGCTGTGGTTCGTGGGGTACAACGGGGTGACCACCTGGTTCTCCACATACGTTGCCGAGGTCATGGGCGAGGGCGTGGGCGGTACGGCCACATGCCTGATGGTGGCTACCGCCGGGGCCATCGTGTCGTATATCCCTATCGGCATCGTGGCCTCCAAGGTGGGGCGGAAGAAAACCATTCTGTCCGGCGTGGTACTGCTGGCGGCGTGCTTCGGGGCCGGGTTCTTCCTGACCACCGGGGCCCGGTCCATCACGCCGCCCATGTATGTGGCTTTCGCCCTGGTGGGGCTGGCCTGGGCGGCCATCAACGTCAATTCCCTGCCCATGGTGGTGGAGATGTGCCGGGGCAGCGACGTGGGGAAGTTTACGGGGTACTATTATACGGCTTCCATGCTGGCCCAGGTGGTGACCCCGGTGCTGGCGGGGACACTGATGAAGCATATCAGCTATCAGGTGTTGTTTCCCTACGCGGCGTTTTTTGTGGCAATGAGTTTTGTGACGATGATGTTTGTCCGGCATGGGGACAGTAAGGCCGAGGCCAAGAAGGGGTTGGAGGCTTTTGAGGATATGGAGGATTGATAGCGGTATATCCTCGTTACCCCGGGGGCTGCGCGCCCCCGGACCCCTCGGGTACTTTTTGTGTGAACAAAAAGTACCCAAAAAGTCA
>JAAZZJ010000016.1:0-1068 GCA_014237695.1 Oscillospiraceae bacterium
CGAAACAGGTATCGACAATGATAGAAATCAGTGTAAGCAACGTAAAAAAATCCTTCGAAATAGGAAATAATATTCTGGACGGCATCACCTTCCAGGTGGAAACCGGTGAGCGCGTGGGCCTCCTGGGCCGCAACGGCGCAGGTAAATCCACCCTTTTTAAGATCCTCACCGGCGAGCTGGAGCCCGACGAGGGCAGCGTGGTGGTCGCCAAAAACAGCCGTATCGGCCTGATCTCCCAGATCCCGGTCTATCCGGAGGGCTATACCGTGGAGGACGTCCTCCATACCGCCTTTGCCCGGCATCAGAAGCTGGCGGAGGAGATGGAGAAGCTGGCCGCCGCCATGGAGGCGGGGGACAGCACCCCGCAGACTCTGCGCCGCTACGGCGAGCTGTCCGCCAAATTCGAGGGCATCGGGGGCTATGATACGGACACCGCCGTGGACAAGGTGGCGGGCGGCTTATCCATTCCCCCGGAAATGCGGGCTCAGCCCTTCGACAGCCTGTCCGGCGGGGAAAAGACCCGTGTGAATCTGGGCCGCCTTATTCTGGAGGACACCGACATCCTCCTTCTGGACGAGCCCACCAACCACCTGGACCTTCATGCCGTGGAGTGGCTGGAGGACTACGTCCGCCGCTTCAAGGGCACCGTGGTGGCCATCAGCCACGACCGCTATTTTCTGGACCGCACCATCAGCCGTGTGGTGGAGATACTGGACGGCAAGGCCGAGTTCTACCCCGGCAACTACACCTATTACGCCATCGAAAAGGAGCGCCGCTACCAGGAGAAGCTCAAGCAGTACGAGAAGGAGCAGGCCAAGATCAAGCAGCTCCAGGAGGCCGCCGACAAGCTCCATCTCTGGGCTTTCATGGGGGCCGACAAGCTCCACAAGCGGGCATTCTCCATGGAGCGCCGTATTGAGCGCATCCGCCAGACGGAGAAACCCACCAAGGCCCGTGCCATGAAAGAGCGCTTTGGGGAGCGGGAGTTCTCCGGCGATGAGGTGATGCACCTCAAGGACCTGGAGAAATCCTTCGGGGACCGCCGCCTGTTCCGCGATCTGAACCTCC
>JAAZZJ010000016.1:1078-3468 GCA_014237695.1 Oscillospiraceae bacterium
GGAGGGCGGTGAGCGCATCGCCCTCATCGGGGACAACGGCACCGGCAAGTCCACGCTGCTGAAGATCCTCATGGGGGAGGAGCAGCCGGACGGCGGCCGGGTGCGCTTCGGTCCCTCCGTGCGGACGGCTTATCTGCCGCAGATCATCCACTTTGACAATCCCGGCCGCAGCCTGTTGGACACCATGCTCTATGCCAAGCACGGCATCAGCACCCAGGCCGCCCGGGACCGTCTGGGGGCCTTCAACTTCCGGGGGGAGGATGTGTTCAAGCCCGTGTCCGTCCTCTCCGGCGGCGAGCAGAGCCGCCTGCGGCTGTGTATGCTTATGGACGAGGAGATCAACCTCCTCATCCTGGACGAGCCCACCAACCACCTGGACATCGCCAGCCGGGAGTGGATCGAGGAGGCGGTGGAGGCCTATGAGGGCGCGCTGCTGTTCGTCAGCCACGACCGCTATTTCATCAACCGCTTCGCCACCCGGATCTGGGAGCTGGAGAACGGCGTCATCACGGATTATCCCGTGTCCTTCCCCCGCTACCGGGAGATCAAGGAGCGGGACAAGACTCTGGCCCAGTCCCAGCAGAGAACCGAGAAAAAAGAAGACAAGCCCAAGCCCGCCCCCAAGGGCGGCCGCGCCCAGCAGAACGCCCGGAAGCAGCTGACCATCTGCGAGCGGGACATGGAGAAGCTGGAGGCGGAGATCAGGGCCGCCGAGGCGGAGATGGAGCAGAGCGCCTGCGACTACGAGAAATACAGCGCGGCCTACGCGAAAAAGGAGGAGCTGGACGCCCGGCTCATGGAGCTGATGGACCGCTGGGAGAAGCTGGCCGAGGAGGCGGAGACGTGAAACGCACCGAAAAACTCTGCTGGCTCCTGGCGGCGCTGTGCCTGCTCCTGGGGACGCTGATGCGGTTCGTGTATACCGCCGTGCGCTTCACCGGCTTCCTCTTCTGGTGCGCCGCCGTGACGCTGGCGCTGTTCGCCCTGCTGACGCGCTGGAAGGAACGTTACCGGGGGGCGCTGTGGGCCCGGCGCGTGCTGCTGGCGATGCTGGCGGCGGGGTTCGCCCTGTTTGCCGTGCTGGAGTGCCGGGTACTCTCCTGGTCCCGCACGGACTATGAGACGGATGTCTCAGCCGTCATTGTCCTGGGGGCCGGTGTCAATGGCCGGACGCCCTCCCTGAGCCTGCGCACCCGTCTGGACGCGGCCCTGGACTACATTCAGGACAAGCCGGAGGTCCCCATCGTGGTCTCCGGCTCCCAGGGGCGGGGGGAGGATATCTCCGAGGCCCGGTGTATGTACGAATGGCTCACGGCCCGAGGCGTCCCGCCGGAGCGGATCATACTGGAGGAGCAGGCGGACAATACCCGGGAGAATATCGGGTATTCCCTGGCGCTCCTGTCGGAGCGCGGCATTGACGCCGGGGACGGCATCGCGGTGGTCTCCGGCGGCTACCACCTGTGCCGGGCGTCCATGTATATGCCCGGCAATATGGTCCCCGTGGCGGCGCGGATGCCGGCCCGGTACCTGCCGCTGGAGGTCAATTACTATATCCGCGAGGCCTTCGGCATCGCGGCGGAATTGTTCTTTTGAGAATGTTTTGCCCGTTCATAAATTGCGCGCAGAAGAAAAGAGGATGAAACGATGCCCTATATCCTATGTGTCTATTACAGCCGCACCGGGAACACGGAAAAGCTCATGCGGGAGATTGCCGCCGGGCTGAAATGCGAAGCGGTTAAGCTGGACGATGGCGTGAACCGCGCCGGCCTGACGGGCTGGATGCGCAGCGGGATGCAGGCCATGGCCCGCCGCCTGCCCCCGGTGAAGCCGCTTAAAACGGCGTTTCCCCTTGGGGTGTACGATCTGGTGATTATCGGGACCCCCGTTTGGGCGGGGCGGTGTTCCGCTCCTGTGAGGAGCTTCCTGATGCAGTACGGAGAGGAGCTGCGCCGCACGGCCTATGTCATCACCCGCAGCAGCGATATACGCTACGAGGAGGTTTTTGACCAGATGGACCTCTACGTCCGTTCTCCCCGGGTATCCGCCGTGACCATCCGGCCCAACACGGTGGGAGCCGCCTTCTGGCAGGACGAGTTCCTGACCAGCGTCCGGGACGGAGGAAAGGAGAAGTCCGATCATGATGGATAAGCTGCAGGCGATTTCCGACCGCCTGGAGGCTGTGGTCACCCAGATGGAGGACCCGGCGACCTACGCCGACCCGGACCTTCTGCGCCGGCTGACCCGTGAGCAGAAGGAGCTGGAGCCGGTGGTGGAGGCCTACCGGGCCTACGGCCAGGCGGAAGCGGACCTGGCCTCCGCCCAGGAGCTGCTGAGCGACCCCGAAATGAAGGAGATGGCCCAGGAGGAGATCCAGCGGGCCAGGGCAGACA
>JAAZZJ010000016.1:3478-16680 GCA_014237695.1 Oscillospiraceae bacterium
GCTGAAGCTCCTCCTCCTGCCCCGGGACCCCAACGACGGCAAGAACGTGGTCATGGAGATCCGGGGCGGCGTCGGCGGCGAGGAGGCCATGCTGTTCGCCGCGGACCTCTTCCGGATGTACGTCATGTATGTGGAGAGCCGGGGCTGGTCCCTGGAGGTCACCAGCCGCAGCGAGACGGAACTGGGAGGCATCAAGACCATCGAGTTCATCGTGGAGGGGGAGGGGGCCTGGTCCCGCCTTAAATACGAGAGCGGAGCCCATCGGGTCCAGCGGGTGCCTGTCACCGAGTCCTCCGGACGCATCCAGACCAGCGCCGCCACCGTGGCGGTCCTGCCGGAGGCGGAGGAGGTGGACTTCCACATCGACCCCGGCGATCTGAAGATCGACACCTTCCGCTCCTCCGGCGCGGGGGGACAGCACATCAATAAAACGGAGTCCGCCATCCGCATCACCCATCTGCCTACCGGCGTGGTGGTAGAGTGTCAGGACGAGCGGAGCCAATACAAGAACAAGGACCGGGCGATGCAAATTTTGCGTACCCGCCTCTACGAGGCGGAGCTGGCGAAGCAGAACGCGGCCATCGCCGCCCAGCGGCGCAGTCAGGTAGGATCCGGCGACCGGTCCGAGCGGATCAGGACTTATAATTTCCCTCAGGGGCGGGTGACAGACCACCGGCTCACCGGGGACAACAAGAATTTTGCCATTGATTCTGTTATCAATGGCGGGCTGGACCCCATCGTTGATGCTTTGACTACCGCCGAGCAGGCGGCGAAGCTGGCGGAGGCGGGGGAGTAGGGCTTTTCGCGCCCTGCGGGCGCGGGGCGGGGTGGTTCTCCCTGATGCCCCGGGGTCTGCGCGGCCCCGGACGCCCTGCGCCCGCTTTTTGTGTGGACAAAAAGTGGGCAAAAAGCCACCAGAACCAATGGTTCTGGACTCCTTTATTACGGGGGCTGTTTATTTTGCGCCCGAGGCATGGTCTGTCCGGTCTGAACCTTACTGCCGTCCGCTCTGCGCGTCTTCTGCGTCTGTTTTAACGTGGTTATCGGTGGCCCCTGCCGTCTGGCGGGGCGAACTCACCGGGGAGCGCGGCGGAAGATGGTTCGCTTATTAGTGGATTTTCGTAGGGGCGGATATAGAAGGAAGGTGCGTCTGTGGATAAAAATCTCAAAAACGCCCTTGCTTTGGTGGTGGGCTATATTGTACTGTGGTACGCGGGGGCCATGTTCAACTTTTTCCCGTTCCTGGGCGACTCCGCAGGCTATACGGGCCTGCTTTTATGCGGGGCTCTCGCTGTGTGTACCTGCCGGGTCATAGACGAGATACGCAAACTGAGGCCGGAAAACCGCAGAATGACCATCGCCCCCATGCGTCAGCCTGAAGCAATAGAGATCGCGGACCGCTGGAAGTATCCCGGCGAATACGCCTTCTACGACATGACGGCAGACCCGGAGGACTACGAGGAGATCGTGACTCCGGAAAAACGGGGAGACCGCTATTTCTCCGTTTTCAGCGGCAACGAACTGACAGGCTTTTTCTGCGTAGAGCGGGAAGACTCTGATATTGAGATCGGCCTTGGCCTCCGGCCTGACCTGACGGGGCAGGGGAGAGGCGGTATTTTTCTGGCGGAGATCCTCGGCTTTATAGAGGAGAACTACGACTGTGAGACCATCCGCCTGCATGTGGCCTCCTTCAACCAGCGGGCCATCAAGGTATACAAACGGGCAGGTTTCGTGGAGACCGGCACCACAAAAATACCCACCAACGGCGGGATATACGATTTTACAACAATGGAGCTGAAACGGCAACATGAAAACAAGGCTTCTCACCGGGCATGACATCCCTGCCGCCGCCGCCATCCTCCGGGAGGGCGGACTGCTGGGCATCCCCACGGAAACGGTCTACGGCCTGGGGGCCGACGGCCTCAACGCGGAAGCGGTACGGCATATTTTCGAGGCCAAGGGCCGTCCTCAGGACAACCCCCTGATCCTCCACATCCCCAACGCCTCCTGGCTGTCCCGGTACTGCCATGACGTGCCGGCCTCCGCCTACGCTCTGGCGGAGCGCTTTTGGCCCGGTCCTCTGACCATGATCCTGCCCCGGCGGGAGATCGTCCCGGACGCGGTGACCTGCGGTCTGGACACCGTAGGCGTGCGCTGTCCCGATCATCCCGTGACCCTGGAGATCATCCGGGCGGCGGCGGTGCCGGTTGCCGCCCCCAGCGGCAACCGCTCCGGACGGCCCAGCCCCACCTGCGCCCGGCATATGCTGGAGGACATGGAGGACCGCATCGACGCCATCGTGGACGGCGGTCCCTGCGGCGTGGGGGTGGAGTCCACCATCATCGACCTCACCGTCACCCCGCCCCGCCTCCTGCGCCCCGGCGGACTGCCGCTGGAGGAACTGGAGGAGGTACTGGGCGAGATAACCGTAGACAAGGCCGTCCTGTCTCCCCTCGCCGCCGGAGAGAAGCCCCGCGCCCCCGGGATGAAGTACCGCCACTACGCCCCCAAGGCCCCGGTAACTGTGGTGACGGGCCCGGGAGAGGGGACCGCCCGGTATATCCGGGAGCGGGCGGGGGAACATACGGGAGTCATCTGCTTTGACGAATTTGCGGAGGCGTTCCCCAACTGCGTGGTGGAGCCCATCGGTTCCTACGCTGACAAGGCGGAGCAGGCACGCCGGGTCTTCGAAGCCCTCCGCGCCTTTGACGGGACCGCCGTGACCGCCATCTACGCCCAGTGTCCCGGGGACGCGGGACTGGGGCTGGCGGTAGCCAACCGCCTGAAAAAGGCGGCGGGTTTTCAGATCGTGGACATAGGGGAGGACGGGATATGATGGTACTTGGCATCACCGGCCCCACCGGCGCGGGGAAGACCACGGCCCTGGAGGTCCTGGCGGAACTGGGCTTCGAGATTGTGGACTGCGACGCGCTGTACTACCAGCTCCTGCGCACAGACGAGTCCCTGCGGCGGGCGCTGGAGGAGGCTTTCGGCCCGGTGTTCCTGCCGGACGGCAGTCTGGACCGCCGGGCGGTGGCGAAGCGGGTATTCGGCGACCCGTCGGAGCTGGCGAAGCTCAACAGCATCGTGTTTCCCGCCGTATCCGGGGCGGTGGAGCAGAAAATCAGAGAATGTTCACAAAAAGGACTTGCTATTGATGCCATCAATCTGGTAGAATCCGGAATGGGGAAGCTGTGCCGCGCCACGGTGGCCGTGACGGCTGCGCCTGCCATCCGTCTGAAGCGCATTATGAGCCGGGATGGCCTCACCGGGGAGCAGGCCCGCGCCAGAATCGCCGCCCAGAAGAGCGAGGACTGGTACCGGGAACACTGCACCTTCCTCCTGGAAAATCAGGAAGAGAACTGGGACGCCTGCCAGGTGCTGATGCGTTCCTTTTTCCAAAATCTATTGGAGCTATTACAGAAGGAGAGCATGAAAATGGAAGCAAAAGAGTGGAAGAAGACCCTTCTCACCGAAAAGAAGAACGGCTATGACCGGATGCCCGCCCAGGAGCGGGAGGCTATGGACCGCTACTGCGAGGGCTACAAGGCGTTTCTGGACGCCGGTAAGACCGAGCGGGAGTGCGTCCGCGAGGGCATCCGTCTGGCGGAGGAGAAGGGATTCCGCCCCTACCATCGGGGGATGGAGCTGAAGACCGGGGACAGGGTGTACCTGGACAACCGGGGCAAGATGCTGCTGCTGGCGGTCATCGGTCAGAAGTCCCTGGCGGAGGGCGCGCAGATCACGGCGGCCCACATCGACAGCCCCCGTCTGGACCTGAAGCCCACCCCTCTCTACGAGGCCGAGGAGCTGGCCTATCTGAAGACCCACTATTACGGCGGCATCCGCAAATACCAGTGGGTGACCATCCCTCTGGAGCTGCACGGCGTGGTGGCTTTGAAGGACGGTACCACCGTCCAGGTTGCCATCGGCGAGGGGAATGAGCCCAAGCTGGTCATCAACGACCTGCTTCCCCACCTGGGTGCGGAGCAGAGCAAGAAGACCTTGGCCGAGGGCATCACCGGCGAGCAGCTGAACATCCTGGTGGGCAGCGAGCCCATGGAGGGCGAGGAGAAGGACCGTGTGAAGCTGGCCGTGATGAAGCTGCTGTACGAGAAGTACCACTTCACCGAGGCGGACTTCATCTCCGCAGAGCTGGAAGCGGTGCCCGCGGTGAACGCCACAGACATCGGTCTGGACCGCAGCATGATCGGCGCCTACGGCCATGACGACCGGGTGTGCGGCTACGCAGCCCTCAAGGCCATGCTGGATCTGGACGAGGTTCCCGGCAAGACGGCGGTGTGCGTCCTGGCGGACAAGGAGGAGATCGGCTCCGTGGGCGTATCCGGCATGATGACAGCGGCTTTTGACACCTTCATGGAAGACCTGTGCGAGACCCAGGGCGTTCCCGTCCGGGCCTGCCTGGAGAAGAGCTTCTGCCTGTCCGCCGACGTGACTGCGGCTTTCGACCCCAACTTTGGAGATGTGTACGAGAAGAACAACGCCTCCTTCCTGAACTACGGCATCGGCCTGTGCAAGTACACCGGCAGCCGCGGCAAGGGCGGCGCGTCCGACGCCTCCGCCGAGCTGGTGGCCTATACCCGCCGGATCTTCGATGAGAACGGCGTTATCTGGCAGATGGCCGAGCTGGGCAAGGTGGACGCCGGCGGCGGCGGCACCGTCGCGGCCTATATGGCCAACCGGAACATCGATACCCTGGACGCCGGCGTGCCGGTGCTGGCCATGCACGCCCCCTTCGAGGTAGTTGCCAGGCTGGACTGCTACATGACCTATAAGGGCATGATGGCGGTGTACCTGAATTAAAGATACCTGAATAAATCGGTCCCTGCCGCTGCGGAAGCTCCCGTAAGGAAGCCGCCCCAACGGCAGGGACCATTAAAAAAGTGAGAGAAATGGCTGCACGGACAACAAACATAAAATATTGCGTCAAAGCGGACGGCTTCCATGGCGAGCTGTTCCATCCCGAGAAGGACAGATATCCGGGAAAAGTGCTGATCTGCTTCGGAGGCAGCGACGGAAGATTTGAGCTGTCCCGGATGCTGGCCCACGTTTTTCAGGCCCAGGGGCTGACGGCGCTGGCACTGGCCTATGTGATGGAGGAGGGGCTGCCCAGGCAGTTTTGCTGCGTCCCCATCGACCCGCTGGAGGCGGCGGCAAGGCGCCTGCACGGTATGGGATATGAGAGGGTCGGGCTGTGGGGGCTTTCCAAGGGGGCGGAGCTGGCGTTGACGGCGGGGAGCCTCCTGCCGGGGCTGGTCAATGCTGTGGTGGCGGTGTCGCCGATCAATACCGTGTGCCAGGGCTTTGCTATGGAACGGGGGATCGCGGTCGCGCCGGGGAGTACCTGGAGCTTTCGCGGCGAGGAAGTTCCCTATACCGGCTTTGGCCTGGAGAAGTTCCCCCTCGGTCATGTGCTGATAAAAAGCGTCATGGCGCGTGAGGTGACCATGTACGACCTATATCTGCCTCTGGTAAAGTCTCCCGATCCCGCCGCAGCAATCCGGGCAGAGGAGATCACCGGTCCGCTTCTGCTGATTTCTTCCCGGATGGATACGATGTGGCCTTCCACGGAAGCGGCGGAGCGGATCATGGCCCGCTTGCGCGAAAAGCGGTTTTCATATGCCTGTGAGCATCTGTGCTATGATTACGGCGGCCATCTGTTTGTTCCGATGGAATTGCGTCTTGCAAAATTTTTCAAGGGTGACCGGGGAAAAAACAGCGGGCTAGGCCGGAGGGCACGAATGGATTCCCTTATAAAAACACTGGAATTTGTTTCACGGTGGTGAGGGCGCGCGGACGCCTGCATAAAAGCAGGGGAGAGGCAGCGGTTCTGCGCTGCCTCTCCCCTTGTGCGTTTTTTAGTCAACAATATCTACGGAAACCTTCTGACCCATGCGCTGGGCGCAGGAGCGGACCAGGGTCCGGATCTCCTTGGCAATGCGGCCCTGACGGCCGATCACCTTGCCCATGTCCTCTGGGGCGACCCGCAGCTCCAGCGTCAGCTCCTGGGCGCCCTCCACCTCCGTCACCGTGACGGCGTCAGGGTTTTCCACCAGGCTTCTGGCGATATAGAGCAGCAGATCCTTTGCGCTGTGTTCTCTGACCTCGCCCATCAGAGTACGTCAACTTTCTTGAGCAGCGCGCGGACCGTATCAGTGGGCTGAGCGCCGGTTTTGATCCATTCCTTTGCGCGATCAGCGTCAATCTTGATCTCGGCGGGGGAGACGCAGGGATTGTAGGTGCCGATCTCCTCGATAAAGCGGCCGTCACGGGGATAGCGGCTGTCAGCCACGACGACGCGGTAGAAAGGAGCCTTTTTCGCGCCCATGCGGCGCAGTCTGATCTTAACCATGGTATTTGTTCCTCCAGTTTAGTAAAATAAATATTTGTTGTGTATGATAAATGCCGGGGCATTTACGACAAATTACTTGAGCCGCTTCTTCCGGCCAAAGCCGTGCATCTTGCTCATACCGCCGATTTTTCCCAGTTGGGGCATTTTGCCCATTCCCAGGGGCATCTTCCCCTTGGAGAGGGAGCGGGTCAGCTGGAGCATCATCTCATACTGCTTGAGCAGCCGGTTGACATCCGCAACCTCCAGACCGCAGCCTGCGGCCACCCGCCGCTTCCTGCTGGCGTCCAGCAAAGAGGGATTATTGCGCTCCTTGGGGGTCATGGAGAGGATGACGGCCTCCTGCCGGTTGAGCATCTTGTCATCAATCTGGGCGCCGGCCATCTGCTTGCCCAGCTGGCCGGGGAACATGGACAGCATCTGGTTGAGATCGCCCATTTTCCGCAGCTGGCGCATCTGCTCCATGTAATCGGTGAGGGTAAAGCGGTTCTTTTTCAGCTTCTCCTCCAGCTCCGCAGCTTTCTTTTCATCAAAGCTCTGCTCCGCCTTTTCGATGAGCGAGAGCATGTCGCCCATCCCCAGGATACGGGAGGCCATGCGGTCCGGATGGAAGGTTTCGATCATATCCAGCTTTTCGCCGGTGCCGATGAACTTGATGGGCTTGCCGGTGGCCGCCCGGATGGACAGGGCCGCGCCGCCCCGGGCGTCGCCGTCCAGCTTGGTGAGCAGCACGCCGTCGATGCCCAGCGCCCCGTCAAAGGCGGAAGCCGCGCTGACAGCGTCTTGGCCGGTCATGGCGTCCACCACAAGGAGGATCTCGTTGGGGGTGACGGCGGCCTTGATTTTCTTCAGCTCCTCCATGAGCTGCTCGTCGATGTGGAGCCGTCCGGCGGTATCCAGCAGCACCGTGTCAAACCCGTTCTCCCGGGCGTGACGGACGGCATGCTGGGCGATCTGTACCGGGTTGACCTGTCCCAGGGCAAAGACGGGGATATCCAGCTGCTGTCCCACCACCTGCAGCTGAGTGATGGCGGCGGGGCGGTACACGTCGCAGGCCACCAGCAGGGGCCGCTTGCCCAGGCTGGATTTCAGATAACCCGCCAGCTTGGCGCCGTTGGTGGTTTTACCGGCGCCCTGGAGGCCCACCATCATGATAACCGTGGGTCCCTTGGAGGCGAAACGGATCTTTTCACTGCCGCCGCCCATCAGCTCGGTCAGCTCTTCGTTGACGATCTTGATGATCTGCTGGGCGGGAGTGAGGCTCTCCAGCACGTCTGTGCCAACAGCCCGCTCGGTGACCTTGGCCACGAAGTCCTTGACCACGCTGTAGCTGACGTCGGCGTCCAGCAGGGCCAGACGGACCTCTTTCATAGCCTCTCTGACATCGGCTTCGGTAATGCGTCCCTTGCCCCGCAGGCGCCGGAACGCGGCGTTCAGTTTTTCGGAAAGACCTTCAAATGCCATGGGATGTCACTCCTTATTCCTTCAAAGCCTGGGCTGCCTGGATGACGGCGTCCGCAAGCTGGTCGATGCGGGGGTCTTCATACTGCCGGTAGTTGATGGTTTTCAGCTCTCCGGCGGCGGTTTCGATGGCGGCGATATGCTCCTGCATCAGGAGGAAGCGGCGGATGAGTCCGGTCTTGTCCTCAACCTCCTGCATGGCCCCCTCGGCGCGGACGATGACGTCCCGGACGCCCTGACGGCTGATACCGCTGTTTTCAGCGATTTCGGTGAGGCTGAGGTCCTCGTTGTAGTAGAGGTCAAAAAATTCCCGCTGTCTCTCGGTCAGAAGCTCCCCGTAAAAATCGAACAGCATAGTCATGCGGTAGGTCTGATTTTTCACGGCGCGCCCTCCTTCGTGTAAAGCGACTGGGCTTTACATGCTTGCTTATCATAAACTATTTCATCTGGAATGTCAAGGGGAAAAAGTAAATTTTCACAGGGGGAATTTTGATCTGCGGCCCCTGCGGGGCCGCGCCGCTTCCCGTTTCTATTCGATACCCCGGGGGCTTCTCGCCCCCGGACTGTCGAAAGAAACCGGTAGATTTTCTTGTAAAATCGCCCAAAAAATTTACGCTTCTTTTGTTGACGGTAGCCAATACCTGGTATATAATAAGATGATTTTCTATAAACGGAGGAAAAACCCATGTGGATCGCCGACGGCTGGAAGGAATACGAACTGCTGGACTGCGGCAGCGGAGAAAAATTGGAACGCTGGGGGGACAAGCTCCTGGTGCGTCCGGACCCGCAGGCGATCTGGAATACCCCCCGCCATCACCACGGCTGGAAGCGCCCCGATGGCCGCTATCTCCGCTCCAGCGCCGGCGGCGGCAGCTGGGAGAAGGGGAGGCTCCCCGGCCAGTGGCAGGTCCGCTATAAAAACCTGACCTTTCAGGTAAAGCCCATGAACTTCAAGCACACCGGCCTTTTCCCGGAGCAGGCGGTGAACTGGGAGTTTGCCCAGGAGCAGATCAAGCGCGCGGGCCGTCCGGTGAGCGTGCTGAACCTCTGCGCCTATACCGGGGCCGCCAGCGCGGCCTGCGCCGCTGCCGGAGCCAGCGTCTGCCACGTGGACGCCGCCAGGGGCATGGTCCAGTGGGCCCGGGAGAACGCCAGGGCCTCCGGCCTGGAGGAGGCCCCTGTCCGCTGGATTGTGGATGACTGCGCCAAATTTGTGGAGCGGGAGATCCGCCGGGGCCGCCGCTACGACGCCATCATCATGGACCCCCCCAGCTATGGACGGGGCCCCACCGGCGAGGTCTGGAAGCTGGAGGACAACCTGTACCCCTTCGTGGAGCTGTGCGCCGGCGTCCTCTCGGACGAACCCCTCTTCATTATCATCAATTCCTACACCACCGGCCTGGCTCCCAGCGTACTGACCTACATTCTGGAGACGGTAGTTTCCCGCAAATTCGGAGGCCGCACCGTCAGCGATGAGATCGGCCTGCCGGTGTCGGAGACCGGCCTGGTCCTGCCCTGCGGCGCCACGGGCCGCTGGACGGGGGACCGGTGACATGCACGTCCTTTATTCTGTATTCGTAGAGGATACCCTGCGCTACATCATCCGCATGTTTCCGGGCTTCCTGCTGGCCGCGCTGATGTTCCTGGCCCTTCGCCCATGGCGTGTCCGGCGTCTGGCAGAAAAGGGACTCTCCGGCTCCCGCCTGCGGGAGGCGGCGCTGTTTCTGTTCTGGCTGTTTTGCGGCGGCATGGCGGTGCTGACCCTGACGCCGGGGTGGTTCAACTGGCTGCCGCTCCTCAGGGGACTGATGCCGGATCACGCGCCCTTCTTCACACTGGGAAGCTGGAATCTGGTTCCGGGACGCTGCTTCGAGGGCGGACTTTGGCAGAGCTATATGCTGCTGGGGAACATCATCATGTTTGTGCCCTTCGGCTTTTTCTCCGCTCTCCTGTGGAGAGGATACACCTGGAAACGCGCCCTGTTGACCGGCTTCTGCATCACCGCCTTTGTCGAGTGCTGGCAGCTGTGCGTGGGCCGCGCCTTTGATATCGACGACATTATCCTGAACACCCTGGGCGTATTCTGCGGCTATCTGCTGTGGCGGGGACTGAGAAGGCTTGCGCCGCGATTTGCGGGGAGATTTCAAGTTATGGATATTTTACAATTAGTTGAACCCACCATGGAATACAAGGATCAGGTCATGGCCTTCAAAGCGGAGATGCTGGAGTACGGCAGCGACTTCGAAGGCTGTTCAGGTCTGGAAAATGCAGAGACCTACGAGGAGTGGCTGGACTTCCGGGGCCGTGAGCAGCGCAGAGGCTGGCTCCCCTCCCATACCTGGCTGACTGTCCGGCAGTCCGACGGCCGGGTTGTGGGCATTATCAACTACCGTCCCAGCCCCCTGTCGGACCTCGTGTTCCAGTACGGCGGACACATCGGCTACAGTATACGCCCGTCGGAACGGCGGAAGGGGTACGCCAAGGAGCAGCTGCGCCTGACTCTGGAAAAATGCCGGGCAGCGGGGGAGGAGCGTATCCTGCTGACCTGCGACCATCAGGGAAACCCCGGCTCGGAGAAAACCATCCTCGCCAACGGCGGCGTGCTGGAAAACGAGGTGGAGGATACGCACGGTCTGGGAAACTCCGGCAGAATCCGCCGGTATTGGATTACACTATAGACAGCGAGGAGCATTCATGACGGAAATCATAAAAACCGGGAATTTGACGTTCTCCTATCCTCCCGATGAGGGCAAGGAGCCGGTGCAGGCTCTCAAGGGCGTGGACCTATCCATTGTCCGGGGAAGCTTCACCGTCATCCTGGGCCACAACGGCTCCGGGAAATCCACCCTGGCCAAGCACATGAACGCGGTCCTGCTGCCGGTTGGCGGCAAGGTCTGGGTGGACGGCATGGACACCTCCGATGAGGACCTCCTGCTGGAGGTCCGCCGCCGGGTGGGCATGGTGTTCCAGAACCCGGACAACCAGATCGTCGCCAACGTGGTGGAAGAGGATGTAGCCTTCGGCCCGGAGAATCTTGGCGTACCCACGGAGGAGATCCAGCGCCGTGTTGCCGCCGCCCTGAAGGCGGTAGGGATGGAGGACTTCACCCTCCACGCCCCCCACCACCTCTCCGGCGGACAGAAGCAGCGCATCGCCATCGCGGGGATCATCGCCATGGAGCCCGCCTGCATCGTTCTGGACGAATCCACCGCCATGCTGGACCCCCTTGGCCGGCGGGAGGTGCTGGATACGGTCCGGAAGCTGAACCGGGAGAAAGGCATCACCATCGTTCTCATCACGCACCACATGGACGAAGCCGCCATGGCGGACCGGGTGGTGGTGATGGACAGCGGCAGCGTGGTAATGGACGGCACGCCGGAGGAGGTCCTGATCCGGGTGGAGGAGCTTCGCGCCATCGGCCTGGCCGCGCCTCATACGGTGGAGCTGCTCCACGGCCTGCGTCAGGACGGCTTCAACGTGCCCTTGGACGCCTTGAGTGTCCCGGAGTGTGCGCGGGCCATTGCCGAAAGCCTTTGAAAGAAAAGACTGTATGCCTGAACACGGAGGAAATAAGCTTGAAATCCATTATTCGTGTGGAAAATCTGACCCATACCTATGGAGAAAACACGCCCTTCTGCCGCAGCGCGGTAAAGGACGTGAGTATGGAGATCTATCAGGGGGAGTTCCTGGGCGTCATCGGCCACACCGGCTCCGGGAAATCCACCCTCATCCAGCATCTCAACGGCCTTTTGAAGCCCACCGGCGGAAGGATCCTGCTGGGTGACCGGGACATCTGGGCGGAGCCGAAAAAGATACGGGACGTCCGCTTCCGGGTGGGCCTGGTCTTCCAGTACCCGGAGTACCAGCTCTTTGAGGAGACCGCCTATAAGGACATCGCCTTCGGCCCGAAGAACATGGGCCTGGACGAGCGGGAGATCGACCGCCGGGTCCGCGCCTCCGCCGCCTTTGCGGGATTGGAGGAGGAGCTTCTGGAGAAATCTCCCTTTGACCTCTCCGGCGGACAGAAGCGCCGGGTGGCAATCGCGGGAGTGATCGCTATGGAGCCGGAGGTCCTGATTCTGGACGAGCCTTCCGCCGGTCTGGACCCGGCGGGCCGCAGGAGCCTGCTGGAGAACATCCGGGCCTATCATAAGGAGAAGGGCACCACCGTGGTCATGGTGAGTCACAGCATGGACGAGGTGGCGGAGAACGTGGACCGCATCGTAGTTCTGGCGGACGCTGGCGTGGTCATGTCCGGCACACCCCATGAGGTGTTCAGCCGTGCCCAGGAGCTTATCGATGTGGGCTTGAACGTGCCCCAGGTGACCCAGGTGGCCATGGAACTGGTCAAACGGGGGGTCCCGGTGGACCCGGCGGTCTATACCGTAGCGGACCTGCGCGCCGCCCTGGCGGCGCTGAAAGGGGGGAGGGCCTGATGCTGAAGGATATCACTCTGGGCCAGTATTTCCCCGGAAATTCCCTGGCCCACCGCCTGGACCCCCGGACAAAGATCCTATTAACGGTTCTGTATATTGTGGCTCTTTTCTGTGCCAAATGGTTTGTGTCCTACGCTTTGGCGGCGGTGCTGCTCATCGCGGGGATCATGGTCTCCGGCGTAGCGCTCCGGGCTCTGGTGCGGGGATTAAAGCCAATTTTGTTCATTATCTGCTTTACAGCGGTTCTGAATCTATTCTATACCCCCGGCGAAATTTGGGTGTCCTTCTGGATTTTCAAGATCACGAAGGAGGGCATTTTCACCGCCTTTTTCATGATCCTGCGCATCACCATGCTGATTATGGGGACATTCCTGCTGACCTACACCACCAGTCCCATCGCACTGACGGACGGCCTGGAGACCCTTCTGGGACCGCTGAAAAAGATCCGGGTCCCGGTTCATGAGCTGGCGATGATTATGTCCATTGCCCTGCGGTTCATCCCCACGCTCATTGAGGAGACGGATAAGATCATGTCGGCTCAGAAGGCCCGCGGAGCGGATTTTGAGAGCGGAAATCTGCTCCAGCGGGCGAGAGCGCTGGTCCCCATTCTGGTGCCTCTGTTCATCAGCGCGTTCCGCCGGGCGGACGAGCTTGCGGTAGCCATGGAATGCCGCTGCTACCACGGCGACGCCGGACGGACGAAGCTTCATGTGCTGCATTATCAGATGAGGGATTATTTGGTTCTTTTGGCGTATGGGGCGATTTTGGCTGGGGTGCTGGTGCTGGCTCGATTCGGACTGTAGTATCGTTATTGGGCCATGGGCGGTTTTGATGATAGCCGCTTCTGCCCTTTGGCGCGGGGGCTTCTCGCCCCCGGACGCCCCTCGGGTACTTTTTGTGTGAACAAAAAGTACCCAAAAAGTCACTTAAACCTG
>JAAZZJ010000170.1 GCA_014237695.1 Oscillospiraceae bacterium
CGAGTCCTGCGTTGACGACGGTTTGGCGTGCAGCCTCCAGAATTACGCTTTCCTCGACGAAATACACTTTTCGAGCGCCGGCTCGCAAAGCCATCAGGCCCAATACGCCGCTGCCGCACCCCAGATCCAGCACCTTCATTCCCGGCTCCACGATCTTCTCAAGGGCGGTGAGGCACAGCCGGGTGGTGGCGTGGCCCCCGGTGCCGAAGGCCAGTCCGGGATTCAGCCGCAGGGCGGCGCGGCCTTTGGGGTCCGCCTCCTCCCAGTCGGGGATGACCATCAGCCGCTCCCCGATCTCCATGGGCTTGTAGAACGCCTTCCAGTTGTTCTCCCAGTCCGCGTCCTCGACGCCCTCCATGGTCATGAGCAGGGGCGCGTACTCCGGGTGCTTCTCCTTCAGTCCCGCCAAGGCGATCCGGGCGGCGGCCACCTGGCCGAACCCCGCCTCCGACTCCTCGGCGTAGAAGGTGATGCGGCACTTGCCGGTCATGGAGCGGTCCAGCTCCTCGTCCACATAGTCCCAGTATTGTTTGTTCTGCTCCAGGAACCGGCGGAAATCGGTCTCGTCCTCGATGACCAGTCCGTCGATGCCCAGGGCGCTGAGTGCGGCCTCCACCGGCTCCAGACCGGCGGGGGAGGTGTCGATGTGCAGGGCAAGCCATTTCATGACAGAGGGCTCCTTTCCTGCCCCGGCATTTCCGGGGCCTTTTTGATGCGCGCGCGGCGCACCAGCTGGAAGATGGCTGTGGGGAACAGCATCCCCACGGCGATGGCCACCGCCAGCAGCACGGTGGTCAGGGCCTGAGCGGAGAACGCCTCCAGATCGCTGGTCATAAAGCATTCCATGGTCCGGTAGAGGGACCCGCCGGGGATCAGGGGGATGGAGGCGGTGACCAGAAACAGGGTGGCGGGGCACTTCACCGCCCGGGCCAGAAACTCGGCGTATACCGTCAGCACCACCGAGGCGGCGAAATAGCGCACCACCTCCTGATCTGTCGCCAGACCCATCAGCAGATAGACCCCCCAGGCCAGCAGGCCCCCCAGGCTGGCCAGCAGCAGCTTCTCCTTCCGCACATGGAACAGGAGGGCAAACCCCAGCGACCCGGTGAAGGCGGTGACCAGCTGTATCAGCATATCCATAATCGCCGCCTCCTTATAACAGCCCCGCCGCCAGGGCAAAGCCGAAGGCGATGGTCAGGGCCAGCAGGATGGATTCGATAAAGCGCATGAGGCCGGAAATGGTGTTTCCGCTGAACATGTCCCGCAGGGAGTTGGTCAGGGCCACGCCGGGGATGAGGAGCATGATGTTGCCGATGGAGATCATGCCCGCGTCGTCCCCCAGCCGGAGCTTCACCGCCAGTCCCGCCAGCAGGCCCCCCAGACAGGCGCACAGCAGGGAGGACAAAAAGGCGTTGGCCTCCGTTCTCCGGATGGCCCGGTCCAAAAATTTCAGCACCACGCCGATGACTCCCGAGGCCGCCGCGTCCAGCAGGCTCCCCCCGAAGAAGAGGGCGAAGGAGGAGGAGACCAGCGCGTAAGTAAACAGCTGGACCCCGAAGCCGTACTGCCGGGCAGACCGGATGGCCTCCAGCGCCTCCTCGGTCTGCTCCAGAGACCAGTGTTCGGCGCAGATCCTCCGGCTGAGCTGGTTGAGCTGCTCCAGCCGGTAGAGGTCGTAGGCGCTGCCGGTGATCCGCCGGGTCTGGGTCACCGCCCCGAACCGGCGGGCGTAGATGGTGACTACGATGGAGGAGGTGATGGTGAACACATCGGCCCGCTCGGCCCCGAAGGACAGGCACAACCGGCGGATGCTGTCCTCCACCCGGCTGACCTCGCCGCCGCACTGGAGCATGTACTGACCGATGTCCAGAATACGGTACAGATATTCGTTGGCCCGGCCGGCCTCCTCAATGCGCTCCAGCTGATCCAGCTCGTCCGGGGAAAAAAAGTGGTAGGGGTGGTCTTCCATTTCGATCTCCTGGCTTTTCAATAATCATCTTTCGCAGGAAGCGGGTATTGGGGCTGTTATATCACAGAACGCGGAATAATGCAAGAAAAACATGGCGGCGCGGCATTTTCAATCGCCACTGCAAAATACGGGGCACAGCCGCCGCCATGCCCCGCATTTCCTGTCTCTTCATTGCCCGGCGGCGTCCGGAAACTACTCCCCCGGCCGGCCTCACGCCCCCCACACCGCCAGTCCATTCACCGCGCAGTGCAGCAGAACGCTCCCCCACAGGCTCCCGGACTTCTCATAAGCCCAGGCCATCACCGCCCCGGGGACCAGATACTGCCCCATCACCATCAAACAGCCCACATCCCAGCTCTCCGCAAAAAAGGGCCACACATGGATTAAAGCAAAAAACAGGCAGGAGACCAGATACGCCGCTCCCCGGCTGTACTCCCGGAGATTCCCGAACACATATCCCCGGAAAAGCGCCTCCTCCACCACAGGGGCCAGAAAAACCACCATCAGGATCGTACTCCGGGGCGAGGTCCCCAGCCGCGTCAGGATCGCCTGATCGTTGAGATTCACCTGTCCCGCGTTCAGGAGCCCCAGTATCCGGCAGACCAGCTCGTTGAGCCCGTAAAAGGCCACCATCCCTACCCCGGCCGCGCCCAGCACCTGCCAGGGACGGTCAAAAAACGCCCGTGTGTTCCTGCCAAAGAAGCCCCAGAAAGCGATCAGCACAAGTCCAAAAAGGACGGCGCGTCCCGCAGCCCCCGGTCCAGAGAGACCCCGAAAAGCCGCTCCGCCCCATTGAACAGCCACTCCGCCGTCAGGGGCAGGACGAACACATAGACCGCCAGCACCACGCCCCCCAGCAGCTTCTCCCCGGAGGTCATGCCGGTCCCCCCGGCGCCTCTCTTCGCCATATCTCCGCCCTCCTTCTCCCATTAACGCCGCCCATGAATACAGCTTCAAAGTTCTTTCCGATTCTTTTCCTTTCAGGAAAAAGAATCACGACAGCTTCTGCTTCAGCTCATACAGCAGCCCCATGGCCTCGATGGGCGTCATGGCGTCGGGCTGGGCCCGGCGCAGCCGGTCGATGACCTCCGCCTCGGAGATGGCCTCCATGGACACCTGCTCCTCTCTGGGCGCGGCCAGCAGGGGCGGGGTCTTCCCCGACTGGCTCTCCAGCTCCCTGAGAATGGTCCGGGCCTTTTTCACCACCGCCTCCGGCAGTCCCGCCAGCTTGGCCACCTCGATGCCGTAGCTCCGGTCCGCCCCGCCGGGGAGAATGCGCCGCAGGAACACCAGATCGTCCCCCCGGCTCTTGATGGCGATGTTGTAGTTCTTCACCCCCGGCAGAGTGTTCTCCAGCTCCGTGAGTTCGTGGTAGTGGGTGGCAAAGAGGGTCTTCGCCCCCAGCTTTTTCCTGTCCGCGCAGTGTTCCAGCACCGCCTGGGCGATGCTCATGCCGTCAAAGGTGCTGGTGCCCCGCCCGATCTCGTCCAGAATAAGGAGGCTCCTGCCGGTGGCGTGCTTCAGGATGTCCGCCACCTCAGTCATCTCCACCATGAAGGTGGACTGCCCCGCGCTGAGATCGTCGCTGGCCCCGATGCGGGTAAAGATCCGGTCCACCACCCCGATCCGGGCCGCCCGGGCGGGCACGAAGGACCCCACCTGGGCCATCAGCGTGATGAGGGCCACCTGCCGCATGTAGGTGGATTTTCCCGCCATGTTGGGCCCGGTGATGATGGCGATCCGGTCCTCCTTCTCCCCCATATACGTATCGTTGGGCACGAACAGGGAGGTTTTCAGCATCTGCTCCACCACGGGATGCCGCCCGTCGTGGATCTCGATAACGCCGCTCTCGTCCATCACCGGGCGGCAGTACCCGTTCTTCGCCGCCACGGCGGCCAGTGAGGCGAAGGCGTCCAGCTGCGCGACCGCCGCCGCCGTTGCCTGTATGCGCCCCATCTGCGCCCCCACCTGCTCCCGCAGCCTGGTGAACAGCTCGTACTCCAGCGCCGTCAGCCGGTCGCTGGCCGTCAGCACCGTATGCTCCAGATCCTTCAGCTCCTGGGTGATGAACCGCTCGCAGTTGGCCAGAGTCTGCTTGCGGATATACGTCTCCGGCACCAGATCATAATAGCTTTTGCTGACCTCGATATAGTACCCAAATACCTTATTATAACCCACCTTCAGGCTCTTGATGCCGGTCTTCTCCTTCTCCCGGGCCTCCACGCCGGCGATAACGCCCTTGCCGCCGCTGAGGATGTCCCGGAGCCGGTCCACCTCCTGATCGTACCCGTCCCGGATAACGCCCCCCTCCCGCACGGAGAAGGGCGGCTCGTCCACCACGGCCCGGCACAGCAGGGCGTACACATCCTCCAGCACGTCCAGCTCCCGGCCCAGCTCTCCCAGCCGTCCTCCGGAGAAGGGGGTCAGTCTCTCCCGCAGCTCCGGCAGCTTCTCCAGCGCCGCGCGCAGGCTGGCCATGTCCCGTCCTCCGGCGCTGCCGTAGACGATGCGCCCGATAAGCCGCTCCATGTCCCCGATGCCCTGCAGGGCAAAGATCAGCTCCTCCCGCCCGATGGCGTCCTTCACCAGAGCCTCCACAGCCCCCAGCCGCCGGTTGACGGCGGCAACGTTCAGCAGGGGGCGCTCCAGCCAGCTCCGCAGCAGCCGCCCCCCCATGGCGGTTTTCGTTTTATCCAGCACCCACAGCAGGCTCCCCCGCTTCTCCTTGCCCCGGAGGGTGGCGGTAAGCTCCAGATTCCGCCGGGTGTTCAGGTCCAGCTCCATGAACCGGCCCTGCTCGTAGTATTCCAGATCGCTCAAGTGGCTCAGGTCTGTCTTCTGGGTCTCGTACAGGTAGCCCAAAAGGCCCCCCAGCGCCAGCAGGGCGGCGGGATTTCCCTGGGGCAGGGCCCCGGCGGCCTCCCGGCCGTACTGCTTTTCCACCAGGCGGCGGCACGCCTCGGGCTGGAAGCGGGCCGCGCCGCCCCGCTCCACCCGGCAGTTGAATTTTTCCTTCAAAAGGGCGGCAAGCTCCCCCTGCGCACAGGCTCCCTCATTCAGAAGGGCCTCGGCGGGGGAGAAGCGGCCCAGCTCGTTCATCACGTGGTTGACCCGCTCCGGCCCCGTAAAGGCGGTGGCGTGGGTCTTCCCGGTGGTGATGTCGCAGAAGCACAGCCCGGCGTTGTTTTCGTCGATGTAGACGCCGCAGATGTAGTTGGCCTGATTCCCCTCCAGCATGGCCGCGTCCACGGTGCCGGGGGTGACCACCCGGATGATGTCCCGCTTCACGATGCCTTTGGCGGCGGCGGGGTCCTCCATCTGCTCGCAGATGGCGACCTTGTAGCCCTTGGCGATGAGCCGGGCGATGTAGCCGTCGCAGGAGTGGTAGGGGACGCCGCACATGGGGGTGCGCTCGTCCTCGGGCTTCGCCCGGTCCCGGGAGGTCAGGGTCAGGTCCAGCTCCTGACTGGCCACGATAGCGTCCTCGTTGAACATCTCATAGAAGTCGCCCAGGCGGAAAAAGAGGATGGCGTCCTTGTTCTCCTCTTTTATTTTCAGGTATTGCTGCATCATGGGGGTGGTATCTGCGGGCATCGTTCGTCATCCTCTCTTTTTGCCGGCAGCGCGGGGCTGGTTCGGTTGATTTTCCGTCTTGCTTCAGCCTTGACAAACCCGCCGCCCTGCTTTATAATAAATAACAGAAGGGCAGCTGCTGATCAGCGGTTCAGCTCTGAATAGTTTATGTTTCTACTTTATCCATAGAAACCGTCACTTGCCAGAGTGGCGGTTTCTGCGTTTCTTAATCATGATCGTGACTGTGTAGTCCTTCACATGAAATGTAATACGCATGAGCCCCACCTCCTTCCGGAGGATGTAGCCAAAC
>JAAZZJ010000171.1 GCA_014237695.1 Oscillospiraceae bacterium
GGGGGGCGTACATCCGGCAGCGGATCCCCAGCTCCTCCAGCTGCCTGGGGTACTGGTAGGGCAGCTTGTAGAGGGCGCAGGTCCCGTCGTACAGCACCCGGACCTCCACACCCGCGGCGGCCTTCTCCTCCAGGAGCTTGAGGATCCGGCCCCACATGTAGCCCTCGTCAATGATGAAGTATTCCAGGAAGATAAACCTCTCCGCCTTCTCCAGCTCCTCCAGAATGGCCGCGAAAGCCTCCTCCCCGGTGGGATAATAGGACGCGCCGGAATTCCGATAAACCGGAAAGCCCCCGGTGCGCCGGAGGTACCCGGCCAGCCCGGCCAATCCGGGGTCCGCCTCCTCCAGGGCGTTGCGGGCGGCCTCCTGAGGGGGCAGCAGGGGGTTGGTCTGCTCCTCGATCTCCGCCAGCCGGGCCCGGACCAGCCGGTGACCCAGCTCCGCGTCCACATAGAAGTAAAAGGGGACGGCAAAGACGGGGAAGAGCATGATAAGGAGGATCCAGGTAATTTTCGCCGCAGGATTCCCCGGCCGGTTGACCACGGTCAGGGCCACAATAAGGCCCAGCAGCATGGAGCCGCCATAGAGGGTGTAATCTCTCATGCGGTAGAAAGCCACAAAGAGGAGGACAAACTGGGCGGCCAGCAGCAGGAGGACCACGGTGGTCCGGCCGAAGACCAGGCGGAAGAAGCCTCTTTTTCCCCTGTTGAGGAGGAGAACGGCCTCCTCATCCAGGGACTTTTTTTCTTTTTCCATAGCAGGTTCTCCTTGTTTTTTCTCTATCATAGCACAACGGCTCAATGAATTCAATGGAGGGAACGCCCACAGCCATGGTAAGGGAGCTGTCAGCCGTCAGGCTGACTGAGGGAGTTTTGCGGCATGGAAAACTCCCTCAGTCACGGCTGCGCCCTGCGCCCGTGGACCGCCTGCGCTCACAATTTGTTTCCCCATTCAAAACCCCTGAGGACCTGCAAAAATGCGTTGAACATCGTCTGGAGCCGTGATATACTTTATCCGTACCAATTCGGCAAATCGGGATTTACGAGGGAAGATATGAAAGTTGAAAAGTGCATAAAGGAATCTTTTGTTGTGATAGGGAAAGAAGGTTCAACTTTAGACGGAGAAGGTTTTATTCAAAGACTATGGATTGATGCAAATTCTCATTTTGAAGAAGTGCAGCATTTGGCTAAAAAAGATGAAAACGGAAATACCGTCGGCATATGGGGCGCTATGTCTGATTTCTCGCGTTCATTCCAGCCGTGGGAAGATTTCAGAAAAGGCCTTTACCTTGCCGGAGTAGAATGCCGGGATGACGCGGAAGCTCCAAACGGTTGGATAAAATGGATTATTCCTGGCTATGAATATATCTATGTAGAGTGCGAAGACGGCGGCGCCTTTTCCACGGCAATAAAATACCTGGAAGATAATTCCATTCCATTGGCGGGCGCAGTCCATGATTTTACTTGTCCGCAGACAGGGAAAAATTATATGTTTTTTCCCATCAGAAAGTTATAAATAAAAACCACTTTGCAGGGGGATTTCATCCTTTGGGTGAAATCCCCCTCCGTCACGGCTGCGCCATGCCGCCCGCGGGCCGCCTCCCTCCAGGAGCGGTTTGGACCGCGCTGCTTCACACTTTGTATACGCATTCACTCCCCCGGCAACCCTCCGCTTGCAAACCACTCCAAACTTTGTTATACTATACGGTAAAGAACCACTCTCCACCGGAAAGAAGGGAAGAGAATGCCCCATATTCAGCAGCTTTCCCCCCACGTAGCGGACCTCATCGCCGCCGGGGAGGTCGTAGAGCGCCCCGCCAGCGTCGTCAAGGAGCTGATCGAGAACGCCATAGACGCCGGGGCGTCCGCCGTGGTGGCGGAACTGCAAAACGGCGGCATGTCCCTCATCCGGGTGACGGATGACGGCTGCGGCGTCGCTCCCGGGGAGCTGCCCACCGCCTTTCTCCGCCATGCCACCAGCAAGATGCGCTCCGCCGGGGATCTGGCGGCCATCGGAACCCTGGGCTTCCGGGGGGAGGCCCTGGCGGCCATCTCCGCCGTCAGCCGGCTGGACGTGTTCACCCGGCAGAAGGGGGCCCCTCAGGGCGCGTCCCTCCGCCTGGAGGCCGGCGTTCCCGGCCCGGTGGAACCGGCGGGCTGTCCTGAGGGCTCCACCTTTGCTGTCCGGGACCTGTTTTTCAACACTCCCGCCCGGCTGAAATTCATGAAGAGCGACAGCGCCGAGGGCTCCGCCGCCGCCGGTCTCATTGCCCAGATCGCCCTGAGCCATCCGGAGGTCTCCATCCGCTTCCTCCGGGACGGAAAGGAGGAACTCCACACCCCCGGCGACGGCAAACTTCTCTCCGCCGTCTACGCCGTCCGGGGCCGTGACTTCGCCCTGGGCCTCCGGGAGGTGGAGGGCGGCGGCGAGAACGTGACCGTCCGTGGCTATGTCACCGAACCCCTGGCGGGCCGGGGCAGCCGGGCCATGCAGACCTTTTTCTGCTGTGGGCGTGTCATCAGGTCCGCCCTGCTCACCGCCGCCCTGGAGGAGGCCTACGCCAACCGGCAGATGAAGGGGAAGTTCCCCGGCTGCGTCCTCCACGTGGACCTGCCCCTCCGGGAGGTGGACGTGAACGTCCACCCCGCCAAGACGGTGGTGAAATTTGTCAACGAGCGGGCGGTGTTCTCCGCCGTCCACCACACCGTCAGGGATGCCCTGGATGCGACCGGCCGGGACGCCGTTCCGCCGTCTCCCGCCCCCGTCCGGACCGCCGCCAAACCCGGAGAGGGATTTTATCAGACCATGGACGCCAAAACCTTCCGGGAGCAGGCCGCCCCCTCCCGGGACAAGCCCCGGACTCCCGGGCCGGCTCTCTCCTCCAACGCCGAGCTGGGGCGCCGCCTGACCTTCCGGGACTCCGCCCGGCCCGCCCGGACGCCCCAGGTCCCGCCGGAGCCCGCCCCGCAATCCGCCCCGGGCGCCTTCGCGTCCCCGCCGGAGCCTCCCAAATCCGCCGCCCCGGAGCCGGAGCAGACGGTCCTCCCGGCGGAGCCCGCTCCCTGGCGGTTTGCCGGAGAGGTGCTTCACACCTACATCATCGCCGAGGACGGAACGAACGTATGGCTCATTGACAAGCACGCGGCCCATGAGCGGATTCATTTTGACCGGCTGAAGGCCAACCCGGAGCCGGTGATGCGCCAGCAGCTTCTTGCCCCTCTGGCGGTGGAGCTGCCCGGGGAGCAGTACGCCGTACTGCTGGAAAATCTCTCCCTGCTGGAGGAGTTCGGCTTTGAGGCGGAGGATTTCGGCGCGGGGTGCCTGATGGTCCGGACGGTGCCCTCGGAGATCGATGCCGGACTGGTCCGGGAAACCCTGGAGATGCTGGCGGAGAAGCTGCTTACCGCCGGGGCGGCGGACCCCTCCGCCGCCCGGGACGCCATGCTGCATACCATGGCCTGCAAGGCGGCCATCAAGGGTGGGTGGAGTTCTGATCCCTCTGAATTGAAGGTTTTGATCCGAAAGGTGCAGAGCGGGGAGGTGCAGTTTTGCCCCCATGGGAGGCCGGTAAAGGTTTGTATTTCGAAGTATGAGGTGGAGAAGATGTTCAGGCGGGCATAGGTTTTTTGTTTTTCTGCCGCCTGCGGCGGCGGGGGAGCGATTTTTATCGATAGCCCGGGACCGCGTGCAGAAGAGCCGTGCGCCGCGTAAATGTTTTTTCCCTTTGTTACTGCGTCCCGTATACCTCAAGCATCAGCCGGACGCCCAGCTTGAACCCCTCCCGGAAATGATGGATGTCTGTTAGATTTTCCTTCTCGCACAGCTTATACAAATGCGCATCCACCACCTCACTTCCCAGCGCCTCCGTCACCTTATCCCAGAATTCCATGTCCTTATCCCTCAGCTCCTGCGGATAATGTGCCCGGCTGGCTTGCCCCTGATACTTGCCATTATAAATGTCAGTTAAAATACTCATGGTTGTACCCCTTTCAAAAATCTCTTGCGGAGAACTTAAATTTATTATATTCTCTTTGCGAGAACTTGTCAAGGAGTAATTATGTTTTCAAGAGAACAATTTGGACAGCGTTTATATGAGATGCGAAAAAAGAACCACGAAACGCAGGCTGATCTTGCGGCATTGTTGGAGTGCGTAAAGAGCCACATCAGTGAGATGGAAAGTGGAAAGAAGATCACTACCGCAGAAAAAATCGTGCTGATTTGTGAGCATTACCATATTTCATCTGACTATCTCCTGGGATTAAGTGATGACCCTAGTCCTAGATAAACAAGGAGTTTCCTATGTTTTCAAAAGAATTATTTGGTCAACGTTTATTAGAAACACGACGAAAGAATCACGAGACGCAAACTAATTTAGGTCATGTCATCCGCACTGGCCGGACCACGGTCAGCGAGATGGAAAGCGGCAAGAAGACGACCACCGCCGAAAAGATCGCGTTGATCTGCGAGCATTATCATATTTGCTCGGACTATCTCCTGGGTCTGACTGACGACCCAAGCCCCCGATAATGGGGTGATGCTCCCTCAAGCACCCCGGAGAGTCTGCCCCGCCATACGGCAGGGACTGCCAATGACCACGCTGAAACAGCAGCTGGAGCTGCACGAAGCGGACGGCAGCCAGTTTAGACCAAACCAGACCATGCCACGGGGCAAAAGTAACCGCCGCCCCGGGGTAATCAATACGGAACAACAACCGCTCGCCGCCCAAAGGGCGGCGGAGAAAGGCCCTTATGCTGCCAAAAGTCCTCTGTATCGCCGGCCCCACCGCCAGCGGCAAAACAAAACTGGGCGTCCTGCTGGCCCAAAAATATAACGGCGAAGTCGTAAGCATCGACTCGATGCAGATTTACAAGGGAATGACCACCGGCACCGCCGCCCCCACGCCGGAGGAGACCGGGGGCATCCCTCACCATATGGTCGCCATTGCCGGGCCGGACGAAAACTGGTCCGCCGCCCGGTTTACGGCGGCGGCAGACAGCTGCATCCAGGATATTCTGGGCCGGAATAAACTCCCCGTACTGGTTGGAGGCACCGGCCTGTACCTGGACGCCGTCATTGCGGGCCGGACCTTCGCCCCGGGGGCCTCCGGGAGCGCGGTGCGCCGGGCCCTCCAGGCGGAGCTGGAGGCGGGGGGGATTGAACCCCTCCTGGCGGAGCTGCGCCGGGTGGACCCCGAGGCCGCCGCCCGGCTCCATCCCGCCGACACCAAGCGGATTCTCCGGGCCCTGGAGGTCTACCGGGAGACGGGGAAAACCATCTCCCGGCACAACGAGGAGACCCGCTCCCTGCCCGGGAAGTATGACCCTGTCTATATCGGCCTGGCCTTCCGGGACCGGGAGGATCTGAAGACTCTCATTGACCGCCGGGTGGACCGGATGCTGGAGGATGGCCTCCTGGAGGAGGCCCGCGCCCTCCTGGAGAAAGGAATTTCCCCGGACTCCACCGCCCTTCAGGCCATCGGCTATAAGGAGCTGCTGCCCGTCCTGAGGGGGGAGGCCTCCCTGGAGGCGGCGGCGGCGGAAATCAAGCTCCGCTCCCGGCAGTACGCCAAGCGGCAGCTGACCTGGCTGCGGCGCAATCCGGACATTCACTGGATATACTGGGAAAAAGAGCAGGATTTTGCCCGCGCTCTCCAAAAAGCGACAGAAATCCTTACCGCCAATGGAATACAATAGGACCAGGCCGGACAAGCCCCCCGGCTTCCGGCCAAATACGAATGAAAAAAAG
>JAAZZJ010000172.1:0-3929 GCA_014237695.1 Oscillospiraceae bacterium
GCGCTGTGCTATGGCGCCTATCGGAACGTGGTGCTGACCAACCATCAGATCATCTTCGAGCGGGCCTGTGACGGCGAGCGGGTACTGGTGGCGGTCAACGCCGGCAGCGAGAGCTACACGGCCCATTTTGACGCGGGCTGTGGCATGGCGGTGGATCTCATCAGCGGTGAGAACCATGACTTCGGCGGCGGCAGCCAGCTGCCCCCCTACAGCGTGCAGTATTGGAAAATGGAGCGCTGAGCGCTCCATGGCCGGAGACGGCAAAGGAGGACAGCCCATGGGAGAACAGGAGATCCGCGCTCTGCTGGAGCGGGTCCGGTCCGGCAAGACAGCGCCGGAGGAGGCCGTGCGGCTTCTCAGCCGGACGGCCTATGAGGATTTGGGGTACGCTAAAGTGGACCACCACCGGGCCGCGCGGCAGGGCGCGGCGGAGGTGATCTTCGGCCAGGGGAAGACGGCGGAGCAGATCGAGGGCATCGTCCGGGCCATGATGGACCGGGGGGCGGAGAACATCATTGTCACCCGCCTTTCGGAGGAGAAGGAGATTCTGCTGCGGGGGAAGATTCCCTACCGTTATTCTGCGGCCCCCGGGCTGGCTGTGGCAAATCCGGTTGAGCGCCCGTTTACGGGGGACATCGCCGTGGTCAGCGCAGGGACCAGCGACCTGGCAGTCTGCGAGGAGGCCGCCCTCACCGCCGAGGCTTTGGGCAGCAGGGTCCACCGGGTCTACGACGCCGGGGTGGCAGGGCTCCACCGGCTGCTGGGTTCCCTGCCGGTGCTGGAGCAGGCGCGGTGCATCGTGGCCGTGGCGGGCATGGAGGGAGCGCTGCCCAGCGTGGTGGGCGGACTGGTCAGCTGCCCGGTGATCGCCGTACCCACCAGCGTGGGCTATGGGGCCAATCTGGGCGGGCTGGCGGCGCTGCTGGCTATGCTGAACTCCTGCGCCAGCGGGGTCAGCGTGGTGAACATCGACAACGGCTTCGGCGCAGGCTTTCTGGCCCACAGGATCAATCAGATGAGGGGGATCGGAGAATGAGGACGCTGTACTTTGAGTGCGCCATGGGCGCGGCGGGGGATATGCTCATGGGGGCCCTCTACGAGCTGTGTCCGGAGAAGGAGCGGTTTCTGGCGGATATGAACGCTCTGCTACCCGGCGTGCGGCTGGAGGCGGAGGCCGTCCGGCGGCAGGGGATTGCCGGTACCCATATGCGGGTGGCAGTCCATGGACAGGAGGAAGGACATGACCGCCATCATGAGCATCACCACCACGAGCATCACTCTCTGGCGGATATTGAGGCCATGATCGATGGCTTTTCTCTGCCGCAGGCAGTACGGGAGAGTGCCAAAAGCACCTATGGACTTATCGCCCAGGCGGAATCTGAGGCGCACGGGGTGGATGTAGGCGAGGTCCACTTTCACGAGGTTGGAGCCTTGGATGCGGTAATGGATGTGACCGGGGTATGCTATTTGCTGCGTCTGCTTTCCCCTGAGGTGGTGTGCGCCTCCACGGTCACTGTGGGCAGCGGCATGGTACATACCGCCCATGGACTCCTGACGGTGCCTGCTCCGGCGACGGCCCGCCTGCTCACCGGTGTGCCGGTGACGGCGGGGGATATCGAAACAGAACTGTGTACGCCCACCGGCGCTGCGCTGCTGCGGACCTTCGCGCAGAGCTTTGGGCCTATGCCTGACGGGACGGTACTGGGATGCGGCTACGGGTGCGGCACGAAGGACTTCCCACGGGCCAACTGCCTGCGGGCTTTCCTGCTGGATACGGCGGCGGTATCGGAGGGGTCCAATGACCGGATCGTTGAACTGAAAGCCAACATCGATGACATGACCGGCGAGGCCATGGGGTTCGCTATGGAACGGCTGCTGGAGGCGGGGGCGGTGGATGTGTCCTACGCCCCGGTCTACATGAAGAAGGATCGGCCCGGGGTGGTGCTGACCTGTCTGTGCAGGCCCGGGGACGCTGACCGGCTGGCCCGGGAGATGCTGCGGCACACCAGCACCTTCGGCGTCCGGCGGACGGACTGCCCGCGGTATGCTATGAGTGTATCCTCGGCGGAGGTGGAGACGGTCTATGGGAGCGTCCCACGGAAGACGGGGACTGGGTATGGGCTTGTCAAAAGCAAGCCGGAGTATGAGGCGATGGCGGAGTCCGCAAGGTTACATGGTGTTCCGCTGGCGGAGGTGCGGAGGGCCTGCGGAGGCGAGCATGTGTAGCGAGGGTTGCCGTTGGATTCCTCTGCTTTATCCAGAAACACCAACAGGGTGCAGGCCATACGGCCTGCACCCTGTTGGTGTTTTATTCAAGCTAGCAGAACTCAAGCGTTGGCGGGCTGCTGGAAGTCGTGAGCTTCCTGCAGGACCATGTCCTTGACCTTCATCAGTCTGGTGATGTTTCCGCGCTCGTTCTCGTCCAGCTTCATGGAGATATACCGGATCTTCTCCTGGAAACCGGGGATCATCACGTACTCCAGGGCGTTGACGCGCCGCCGGGTCTTCTCGATGTCCTCCGCCAGAAGCTGCATGGTCTTCTCCACCTCCGCCAGCTCCAGCATGTCATGGAACACATTGGACAGCGCTTCCAGCGCCGCGTCCAGCTCGCCGGAGGTCTGGGCGAAGCCGTAGGGATAGATCTCCGCCGGGTCCTCGTTTTTTGTATGGAAGGCATAGCGGGGCACGTTGACGGACATGATGTTCCGGAACGTCATGTCCAGCTCCACGCTCTGCTTGGGATACAGCAGCGCCTGCTCCAGCATCTCCGGGCTCATGAGGGCGGAGGCCACGGTAAAAGCGGCGTTGGCCCGCTCCAGCCCCTCCTCCACCTTCTTGCGCAGCACTCGGTTGCGCCGGACGATCTCCAGGAACTGCTTCATCAGCTCGTCCCGCTTATCCTTGAGGAGCTTGTGGCCCCGGGTGGCGGTCTTCAGCCGGCCCTTCAGCCGGTTCAGCTCCATTCTGGTTGGGTTTATTGTTGCTGAGGCCATCTGTTCACCTCTTTCCTAAATGTCGCGCCAAGCCTTACGCCTTCTTGGGCAGGTACTTGTCGATCATATCCTGCTTGATGCGCTTGAGCTCGCTCTTGGGCAGGATGCTCAGCAGCTCCCAGCCCAGATCCAGGGTCTCGATGACGCTGCGGTTGGTCTCGTAGCCCTGGGAGACGTAGCGCTTCTCAAACTCATCGGCAAACTTGGCGTACAGCAGGTCCGTGGGGCTCAGAGCCGACTCGCCCAGGATGGTCATCAGCTCCTTCGCCTCCTTGCCGGAGGCGTAGGCGGCGAACAGCTGGTTCATGGTGGAGGCGTGGTCCTCGCGGGTCTTGCCGGGGCCGACGCCCTTGTCCTTCAGACGGGACAGGCTGGGCAGAACGTCCACGGGGGGATTGATGCCTTTGCGGAACAGCTCCTGGGAGAGGATGATCTGGCCCTCGGTGATATACCCGGTCAGGTCGGGGATAGGGTGGGTCTTGTCGTTTTCCGGCATGGTCAGGATGGGGATCATGGTGATGGAGCCGGGCTTGCCCAGCTGCCGTCCCGCACGTTCGTACATCTGGGCCAGGTCGGTATACAGATAGCCGGGGTAGCCGCGGCGGCCGGGAACTTCCTTCTTGGCCGCGGAGACCTCACGGAGGGCCTCGGCGTAGTTGGTGATGTCCGTCAGAATGACCAGCACGTGCATCCCCTTCTCGAAGGCCAGATACTCGGCGGCGGTCAGGGCCATACGGGGGGTGGAGATACGCTCGACAGCCGGGTCGTTGGCCAGGTTGGTGAACAGCACGGTACGGTCAATGGCGCCGGTGCGCTTGAACTCGTTGACGATGGGCTCCAGGGGATGCCGTTCACGTGCCTCGTCGAGTTCCCGTTCTGCAGTTCCCCCCATTGGCAGCGAGGCGGCGCGTCCCAGAGTGATCTCGGCTGGCCTGT
>JAAZZJ010000172.1:3939-5733 GCA_014237695.1 Oscillospiraceae bacterium
AACTCGTTGACGAAGTACTCGGACTCCTCGAAGGTGATACCGATGGCGGCGAACACCACGGCGAAGTTGGAGGCCGCGTCACCCAGCACCTTGGCCTGACGGGCGATCTGAGCCGCCAGCTGGGCGTGGGGCAGGCCGTTGCCGGAGAAGATAGGCAGCTTCTGGCCGCGGACCAGGGTGTTCAGTCCGTCGATGGAGCTGACGCCGGTCTGGATGAACTCGTTGGGGTAGTCGCGGGCAGCCGGGTTGATGGGCTGGCCGTTGATGTCCAGGCTCTTCTCAGGCAGGATGGCGGGGCCGCCGTCGATGGGCTGGCCCATGCCGTTGAACACGCGGCCCAGCATATCGCCGGACACCGCCAGCTCCAGGGGGTGCCCCAGGAAGCGGATCTTGGAGTCCCGCAGGTTGATGCCGGCGGAGGACTCGAACAGCTGGACCACGGCCTTGTCGCCGTTGACCTCCAGCACCTTGCAGCGGCGAATGCTGCCGTCGGAAAGCTCGATCTCGGCCAGCTCGTCGTAGGTGACGCCGTCGACCTTCTCAACCACCATCAGGGGGCCGGAGATCTCGTGTATGGTACGGTATTCCTTCATCATAACTGGTCACCCGCTTTCTCTACGATCTCGGCGATCTCCCGCTCCATCTCTTCCGCGATGGCGGCGTACTCCTGGACGTACTTGTCGGCCTCCACGAACTTGGCGCGGCCGATCTTCTCCTTGGCGGGGATGTCCAGCATGGGGGCCAGAGGCGCGCCCTTGCCGATGGCGTCCCGGGCCAGCTTGTCGAAGTCCAGGATCATGGCCAGCATCCGCATCTGACGGTCGTGGCTGGAATAGCTGTCCACGTCCATGAAGGCGTTCTGCTGGAGGAAGTCCTCGCGGACCATCTTGGCGGTCTCCAGGGTCAGCTGATCGTTGGGGGACAGGGAGTCCTTACCGACCAGCTGGACGATCTCGTTGAGGTTATCCTCCTCCTGAAGGAGGCTCATGGCCTTGTTCCGGTTCTCCATGAAGGCGGGGCCGAAATGCTCATCGAACCAGGGCTTCATGGTATCCAGATACAGGGAGTAGGAGTTCAGCCAGTTGATGGCGGGGAAGTGGCGGCGGTAGGCCAGGGAGGCGTCCAGGGACCAGAACACCTTGACGATACGCATGGTGCCCTGGGAGACGGGCTCGGACAGGTCGCCGCCCGGAGGCGACACGGCGCCCACGGCGGTCAGGGAGCCCACGCGGTCCTCGCTGCCCATGCACTGCACCACGCCGGCGCGCTCATAGAACTGAGCCAGACGGGAGGCCAGGTAGGCGGGGTAGCCCTCTTCGCCGGGCATCTCTTCCAGACGGCCGGACATCTCGCGCAGGGCCTCGGCCCAGCGGGAGGTGGAGTCGGCGATGACGGCCACGGCGTAGCCCATGTCGCGGAAGTACTCCGCGATGGTGATGCCGGTATACACGGACGCCTCACGGGCGGCCACGGGCATATCGGAGGTGTTGGCGATCAGCACGGTCCGCTTCATCAGGGACTCGCCGGTCCGGGGGTCCTGCAGCTCGGGGAACTCACGGAGAACGTCGGTCATCTCGTTGCCGCGCTCACCGCAGCCCACGTAGATGACGATGTCCACGTCGGACCACTTGGCCAGCTGGTGCTGGACCACGGTCTTGCCGGAGCCGAAGGGGCCGGGGACGGCGGCGGTGCCGCCCTTGGCGATGGGGAACATGGTGTCGATGATCCGCTGGCCGGACTGGAGGGGGGCCACCGGGTTGTACTTCTGCTTGTAGGGACGGCCCACGCGGACGG
>JAAZZJ010000173.1 GCA_014237695.1 Oscillospiraceae bacterium
GCACAGGGCGGTGATGATGGAGCCGATGAAGGTCAGGCGGACGGTGTTCCACACAGCCTTGCCGAACTCCGCGTTGCGGAAGATACCCTCCATGCTGGTGTAGGTCTGGGCCTCGTCCAAAGTGCCGATCCAGTTGTAGAGGGTCAGGTTGTTCAGGCCGTAGCCATTGCCGGTGGTGACCTGGAAGGTCTCCATGACCAGCACGAACATGGGCGCCACCATGGCGAAGAACAGGAAGACCACCAGGAAGCACATCAGGGGGATCTTGGCTCCGCCCAAGTGCATCTCATTAGACCGGCCGCCCTTGCCGCCAATGGTGGCGTAGGACTTGCGCACGCCGATGATCCGCTGGTTGGAGAAGATGATGAGAGCCGCCAGACCGATGAGGACCAGACTCATGGCGAAGCCCACGCCCTGAGAACCGCCGTTGATGAAGGTCTTCATTTTGGTAGCCAGGGTGAAGTAACCGATACGGGAGCCCAGGTTGGCCGCAACGCCGTAAGTACCGATGGACTTGCTGAGGGTCATGACCAGGGCGGACAGGATGCTGGGCAGCACCAGGGGCAGGGTGATGGATTTCAGGATCTGCACCTTGTTGGCGCCGCAGATCTCGCCCATCTCCTCCAGCTCCGAGTTGATGGAGCGCAGTGCGGAGGAAACATGTATGTACGAGAACGCGTAGTAGTGCAGGCTCATACAAAGGACGATGGCCACGGGGCCGTAGGCCAGCCAGTCGGGAATGGGGATGCCCATGCCGGCCAGGAAGCCCAGGGAGCCGGAGGTCTTGTTCCGGAACACCGCCAGCCAGGCCAGAGCCTTGCACCAGGAGGGGATCATGTAGGGGATGACCACCAGCATGCCCAGCAGCTTCTTCCCCGGAATATCCGAGCGGACCATCAGCCAGCCCAGAACGGAGCCCAGAGGCACCGACACGATGACCGTAAAGAAGCCCACCACCAGGGAGTTCTTCAGCGGGCCCCACAGTGTCGCGCCGGACAGCTTGCCTACCAGGATGTAACGCCAGTAGTACAGGGTGAAATCGCCCACCTCGCCGCCGTACCGCTTGGCCTCCGCGCGGGCCAGGGTAAAGGTGGAAGCGATCATCTGGAGCAGAGGGATCACAATCAGGCAGAACAGGATAACCAGGCTGATCGCCACGATCATATTGAACGGGTTCTTTACCACGTTCAGAATCTGATTTTTGAGTCGGGTCTTGTTGAACGGACGGCGTTCTCTCTTCCTTTTCACATCGTTGCTCCTTTCGTCATTTCAAAATACGCCAATCAAACCGCGCCCCTGGAGAGCGCCTCGGGACGCGCGAATATTTTTTCTTCAACTCCCACCTTTCTTCGAACACGTTTCCGATATTTGATTTCTATAGTGATTATAGCAAAATCGGTAATTATCGTCAATTACTTTACAGGCAAAAAACGATTTTTCGCTGTTTTGTCCATTTCAATCCATCCAATCTTGTTGGAATTCACAATTTCTTCATATCTGTGCGAAATTTTCTGCCTGTTTTCATGCGCTCTTTTTCAATTTATGCAAATGTTTCCGTAAAATATTCGAAATCAGCCGGGTTTTATCCTTGCACGCGTTTGAGGCTGCGCAGAGCAAAAGAACCCGGAGTATGGCCGCCGAACGGATAATACGTGGGAAGCTGCTATATATTATCGGCAAATTTTGGCGCACTTTTTAGAAGTTGTACCAATAGGTGACGGTATGCAAATTGGCGAGAAAAATTTTTTGCCTGGCAAGGAAGAAACTCGCAGGAATCCTGACGGATTTCAAGAGTTTCTGACGCAGCCAGACGAAAAATTTTCCGTCAAGATGCGTGCCGGCGCCTATTGGTACAGCTTCTTAACGTCCGGACACTCCCCAAGAAGAAAAAGGGATTGTAATTTCCTCCCGGATGATATATACTAAAGAGGCGTACCAGATTTTTTGAGGAGGTCTACCCATGAAGAGTTCTAGTACATGGCGCTTCGTGCTGAAAATCGTCGGGTTGTCTCTGGCCGCGGCGGGGCTGATCTGCCTGCTGGTCGGCTTCTGGGACAAGCTGGCGGAGGATGCCGCCGCAGTGAAGAGCAAGCTGTCCGGGAAGTGCGGCTGCTGCTCCGAGTTCGACGATTTTGACGACGATCTGCTGTGCGAGTAACCCCGGGCTGCCATAAGCGTATAGGGAAAGCCGCGTCTCCGGTGATTTGCCGGAGGCGCGGCTTTTTGTCAGTATTCGATCCCTTCCCGGGCGGGGACGCCCTTGTCGAATGGGTGCTTGACTGGTTTCATCTCGGTCAGGTAGTCCGCGCGGTCCCGGAGGGCCTGGGAGGGGCCCCGGCCGGTGAGGACGATCTCCAGAGGTTCCGGCTTACTGTCCAGGAGGGACAGGAGGCGGGACTCGTCCAGCAGTCCGGCGGTGCAGGCCCCCAGGACTTCGTCCAGAATGAGCAGGTCGAAGTCTCCCGCGCGGCAAAAAGCGTCCTCCAGAAGGGAGGTGTAATAGGCAGCGGCCGCCTGCTTCTCCTCCGGGGTGAGGGTCCAGGTGAAGCCGAAGGTTTTGGTCTGGGGGACGGCCTCGATCCCCGGGACATGGGACAGGGCGGCAAACTCGGAGCTTTTGCCGTCCTTCAGGAACTGGAGGATCAAAACCTTTCGTCCGCTGCCCGCGCAGCGGACGGCGAGGCCTATGGCGGCGGTGGTCTTGCCCTTGCCCTCGCCGCAGTAGATGTGGATGAGTCCCGGCATTTCTTTTACTCCTTTTTCAGCTTCACGGGGATGAACGCCTCCATCTGGGCCCAGCCCTGGGCGGCGATGACCTCCGGCGGCGTGATGATGTGGCCCATAGAGAGATGGCCGGGGCGGACGTCCGGCTCCAGGACGGGGGAGGCCTCGATACAGGCGGCGGCTTCCTGGTAGAGCCGGGCGTTGGTCTCCTGGTCGCCGTCCCGGTAGGTGTAGGTCACATAGCAGCCGCCCTCGCAGTCAACTTCCTCATACCCGCCGTTATCCATCCCCTCGCTGAGGGCGTAGAGCCAGACCACGCCGCCGGTCTCGACGTCAAAGCACAGGAAGTCCCGGGGCATGAAGCTGTCGCGAGGGCTGGGGGTGATGGCGGAGAACCAGGCGTTGAACTTCCCCAGAGCGCCCTCGGGGGAGAAGTCGAAGTCCCGGACCAGGCCCGAGGACGCCGCGCGGAAGGGCGGCAGGGAGATGATACGAAAGTCCATATGCGCTTGATTCCTTTCTGACTCCTGCAAAGGCAGGGTTATGAGTGATATTCTATGGCAGGACCGTCCTGTTGCCAAGCGTTACCGGAGTGTCCCGGCCTGCTTTCCTGCCTACATCCAGATGGAGAACACCCGCAGCACCTTCTCCAGCGCTTTTTTGAACCAGGAGCGCCTGGCCCAGCCCTCGGGGTCCACCGGACTGCTGCGGGACTGGATATCCTCCATGTCCCGCACCACGTCCGCGATGACCTGCGCGCCGTAGAAGGCAACGCCGCACTCGTAATGGAGCTGGAAGCTGCGGTAGTCCATGTTGATGGTGCCCAGCAGGGCCAGCTCGCCGTCGGCCACAAGGCTTTTGGTATGGAGGAAGCCGGGAGTGAACTCGTAAATTTTGACCCCGTGGCGCAGGAGGCGCTCGTAGTAGGACCCGGCGACGATCTGGGTGTATTTGTGGTCCGGGATGCCCGGCAGCATCAGGCGCACGTCCACGCCGCTGCCGGCGGCCATGCACAGGGCGCGGACCATGCTGTCCTCTACCGCGAAATAGGGGGTGGTGAGCCACAGGGAGCGGTGGGCGTTGGCAATGCACTGGAGGTACATGTCCTCCGCCGGGTTGTCCGGGTTGTTCATGGGGCCGTCTCCGAAGGGCTGGCACCAGCCGGCGGCCTCCCGCTCGTACATGGGACGGTAGTAGTCATGCTCGTTGTGAAACCGCTCCCCCAGCATCTCCCACATATGGAGGAACTGGGCGGTGAGGCCCCAGGCGCCGGGGCCGTCCAGCAGCACGCCGCCGTCCTTCCACTCACCGAAGCGGCGGAGATAGCCCACGTACTCGTCGGCCACGTTCACTCCGCCGGTGTAGGCGTACTGGCCGTCCACGCACAGGATCTTCCGGTGGTCCCGGTAGTTGAAGTAGAGGCGGTTCACGTACTGGTGGACGGGGTTGAAGACGCAGACCTCCATGCCCTCCGCACGCATGGCCTCGATGGTCTCGCCCCGCATACGGGTGATGTTGCCGAAGTCGTCGAAGATGATCTTGATCTCCACGCCCCGCCGGGCCCGGTCCGTGAGGACGGCCTGTATTCGGTCCCACAGCCGGCCCTCCGCCAGGATGAAATACTCCAGAAAGATGAACCGCTCCGCTTTCTCCATGCGCCGGATGGCGTCCTCAAAAAAGGCCGCGCCGGTGGGGAAATAAGTGGAGGCGGTGTCGCGGTACAGGAGGAAGCCCCGGCAGGTCAGAAGGCGGGATGCCCGCTGCCAGTTGGGCAGCTCCCGCCCCAGCCTCTCCTGGCCGGCGCTGGACTGGCGCAGCTCCATGCTCCGGCTGCCCGGAGGCGGGAGAGGCAGGAGATTCAGCTTCTTGCTCTGAACGTTGCCTCCCCAGAGGACATACAGCACCATGCCCGCCACCGGCAGGGCCACCACCAGCAGCGTCCAAGCCAGCTTGTAGCTGCCGCTGGAGGCGCTGGACTGGATATTCACCGCCACGCCAATAGCAATCAGCTCCAGCAGGGCGAAGAAGATAAACGCATGGGATTGGAGGAAATAGGTCAATATCACCACCGAGGCGATGTTGAGCATCAGCAGAAACAGCACCAGGGCAATGCGCAGGGAGGCGGAAATCCTTCGTTCTGTTGTCTGTTTGATGGTCTGTTTTTTCACAGTTCCGCTCCTTTTCCGCCGCAGCGGTCATTATCCGTTCTTTTCCAGCAGGCCGTGCTTCACGTCCCACAGCTTCTGGGAAAGGTCCACGTAGTATTTATGGGGGTTGTCAAAACGCTTGACCTCATCCCACAGGGTCTCCACCTGCTCCAGGCAGTACTTGCGGATCTCCGGCAGGGAGGGAAGGTCGTAAACCAGCCGGCCGGACCGGAAGACGGGGACCTGCAGCTCTTTGGCGGTAAAGTCGTAGACCTCCTTTTTCTTCCAGGTGGCGTCGGGGTCGAAGATCACCAGCGGGCGGCTGTCGTCCACGGTCTCGTCGTGGATGGTCAGGTAGTCGGCGATGGCCTTGCCGGTGTCGTTGCCGAAGAAGCGGTAGAGCTTCTTATAGTGGGGGGTGGTGATCTTGGCCACGTTCTCGCTGATCTTGATTTTGGGGGTGATATTGCCGCCCTCGTCCTCCACAGCCACCAGCTTGTAGACGCCGCCGAACACCGGCTCGCTGCGGGCGGTGATGAGGCGCTCGCCCACGCCGAAGGCGTCGATCTTGGCCCCCTGAAGGAGGAGGTTCCGGATCAGCTTCTCGTCCAGAGAGTTGGAGGCGGAGATGGTGCAGGTTTCCCACCCGGCGGCGTCCAGCAGCTTCCGGGCCTCCTTGGTCAGGTAGGCGATGTCCCCGGAGTCCAGGCGGATGCCGCATTTGGTGATGCCCCTGGGGCGCAGGACCTCGTTGAAGGCCCGGATGGCGTCGGGGACGCCGCTCTTCAGGGTGTTGTAGGTGTCCACCAGCAGCACGGCGTTGGTGGGGTAGATCTCGCAGTAGGTCCGGAAGGCCTCG
>JAAZZJ010000174.1 GCA_014237695.1 Oscillospiraceae bacterium
TTTCTGTCCTGCACGCAGAACATTGTTTGAAATTAGTGATTTATTCAGAGGTTCCTTAGATTCGTTCATCCGGAGAATCGCTTCCGCCACGATGCGGGCGGCGGGATCGTCTCCTTGGCTGAAGGCCGTCAGCTCGTCCCTGGTCAGATACGTTCGCAGTGCCCACTGCTCTTTGGTATATGCACGCATCTCCGCCGTACAGTTCTGATCATCGGGCAGACGGACATCCCCCTCCTCAAACGGATTGGGTGTCAGCAGAAGGATGGCGGTCAGCGGCGAAGCGGCATCTGTGGACAAACCGATCCCATAGGGCCCGGGCCCCATTTTGCATATCCCGTGGGTAAGCTCCCGTAGCTGTTCCGCCAGAAGGACCATTCTGTTTTTGATCTCGCTCATCTCTGCCCTCCTTCTTAAATTCCGATGATGGTCCAGATGTAGGTGGGTGCGGTGAGGGTAAGGATGAGACAGGCAAACAGGATCACCGGGCCGGTCCACTCGAACTGACCATGCTTCTTGTAATCAAAGTAAGCCATGGCGCTTTTTCCGAAGAAAGCGATGGTCAGAACCATGTCCAACGCGGGAAAAACCACGTTATTGACAACGGTTTTGACCTGTCCGGCGGCGTCATTCCAGGTACTTTCCACCACCGCGCCCACATCGCCCCTGCCGCCGGACGTGGCGAAAGCGGGAACGCAGAGGATGGACATCACCACCAGGGCAAGGAGCAGGGGCCGCAGATGTTTTTTGAATTTTCGCATAAATACCTCCCAAAAGCTGGAGGGCCGTCCCGCAGGACGGCCCTCTCCATTATTACATGATTTTCAAATCAATACCCAGTCCTGGGCAGGGGCTTACCGGGCTTGTAGACCGTGGTGACCCAGCGGTCGGTCGCCATGATCCACTGTCCGTTGTACACGCCGCCCACGTCCGCCTGGTTGACGAACTGTGTCCCGCCCGTCAGGCCGGAGAGGACATTGCAGTAGACTGCGGGAGCCTCCACCTGCCGGAAGTTGGAGGGTACCACGCCGAACACGCACATAAACTCCGTCACGCACTCGTTGGAGGCCAGCCCCAGCGCGGCGGGGGACGCGATGATGACCCTGTTCTGCTGGGTGCTGACATTGTCCGCCAGAGTGCGGTACTCGCTGCTGAGATTCGTCTTGTAGACGATCTTGTAATTCCCAGGTACATTGTAGGTCCCGGTGACGATCTTGTCCAGCCGCACCGCCTTGGTGGGCAGGGTGTCTCGCCAATAAAAAGAGGTCAGCGCGGTGGTGGAATTGTTGCCGATGCCGGAGAAATCGTACTTGATGCTCTGACCGGGAACAACCTCGCTGTAGCCCCGCTTGGTGATGGAGACGTTGGTGTAGAGGCTCTTGTTTGTCATAGCCGCTTTGACGATCTGGCCGGCGTACTCGATCTCCACCTCGATGGGCGTCTTGTCCAGGCCGTAGTAATCCGCTGATTTGGATTCCACAACCTTGTAGCGGCCCAGGGGCAGGGGCCGGGACTTGGCAACGCCGTTCTTGTCTGTCTTGATCGTATCCGCCAGGTTGCCGGAGCGATGCTCATAGATCTCAAACTCCGTATTGGGCAGCGGCGTCCCAGCGGGCCAGCCGTTCATGGTGTTGTACTCAGCGGAGGTCTTGGTCACCTGGATCTGTCCGGTGACGGGGGTGTTCTTCCACTCCACCAGCGTTGTTTCGCCGGTGGTGACATAGACCGTCTTCATCTCGGTGTCCACCAGATAGCCCTCGTTCTCCAGCTCCTTGAGGTAATACCGCCCGGTAGCGGTCAGATCCTCGATGTAGATATAACCGGAATTATCCGTGGTGTACTGTCCGATGGGCTTGTGGCTGCTGTCGTAGAGCAGGAAGGTCACGCCGTAGATCCCCTTGCCGGTGGTGCTGTCGGTCTTGTGCAGCAGGATACCGGAGAAGGCTTTGTTGGTGATGGTGACCACAGTGGGTTTTCCGTCCTCCACTGTAAAGTAGTGGGGCGTATTGTCGAGCTTGTACCCATCCGCCGCCTGGGTTTCCACCGCATAGTAATCACCGGCGTCCAGATCCAGCAGGACACGTCCGTCCTTGCCGGTGGTGACGGTATCCACGAGACCATCGTCCATGCGGCGGATCTCGAAGGAGACATTCGCCAGCCGCTTGGTGCGGTCGGCTTCATCCACCTTGATGATCTCCACGCCGCCTACGGGGGTATTTTCAAAGGTGAGTGTCTGGGTATCGTTGGCATTGACCACCACCGTCTGGCTCCTGGCATTGGGGTCGATGATGTAGCCGGGCAGCGTCTCGATCTCCTCCACGATCACTGTGCCGGTGATACCCAGGATCTTGATCTGTCCCTGAGCGTCTGTGGTATACAGACCATTGGAGGAAATTTTCCCGCCCTCCATATCCACATTTCTGCCGTCCGCATAGGTGATCTTGAACTTCACACCTGCCAAAGGCTTCTTCGTCAGAGCGTCCACCTTGTTGACGATGAGCCCTCCGGCCTTCTTGTTCCAGAAGGTCATTGTCTGGCCCTCGCCGGTCTTGATGGTAATGGTCTGGGGCGTGGGATTGAGGATGTAGCCATCCAGAGTCTTTGTCTCCCGCGCGGTAATAGTCGTACCCGGCTCCAGGTTGGGGATGGTGATGCGGCCGTCCTTGTCCGTGGTGTAGTAGCCGTTATTGGGTCCTACCACAGCGCCTGTGCCGTCCGTGACCAGGAACTCCACGCCCTTCAGGGGCTGGTTCTCTGTTCCGTCCACGAACTTCTGGATCGTGAGCGTGGTCGTGGGATCATTTTCAAAATCCAGGTTGTTGCCGCCATTGCCGCCTGTCCCGCTGCCGGAACCAGTGGAGCCGCTGCCGCTGGTCAGAGAGTTGCCCGTCCCATTATTTACCACGATGATCTGCGGAGTCGGGTTCAGCACATACCCATTAGGAACCTTCGTCTCTGTGACCACGACAGTGCTGCCGGGCTGGAGGCCGGTCACCGTAACCGTACCGTCTTTTCCGGTGGTGTATTTCCCAATGAGGACGCCATTGCTGTACTTGACTGTGAACTCCGTGTTCGGAACAGGTTTTCCGGTGACGGAATCCACTTTTGTTATGGTCAGGCTGCACAGGGGATCGTTATAAAAATAAAGTGTCTGCGTATCATCCGGCTTGACCTCCACCGTCTGCGTCCGGTTGGCCTCGTGGATGGTGTAACCGTCAATGGTCTGCTGCTCGGTTATCACCAGCGTACCCACGATGCCGTTGAGGATGATCTGGCCGTTCTCATCGGTATAGTACAGACCGTTGGAGCTGATCTTTCCGTTTTCGTCCGGCAGGAACTCGCCGCTGGTGGTGGTGATTTTGAACGTCACGCCCTCCAGCGGAACCTTCTTGTCCACAGAGCTGCGCTTGTTGATGACCAGGCTTCCCGCGCGGGCATTTTCAAAGATCAGGCTGTTGGCCACGCCCTGCTTGATCTTGATGGTCTTGGGGGTCATATCCCGCACATATCCGTTGGGGGCCTTCTCCTCGGTGACGATGAGGATCTGCCCCGGCTGGAGGCCGGTGATGGTGATGAGCCCGTTGCGGTCACTGGTGTAGCGGCCATTATTCGTGCCAATGGCCGCGCCGTCCTCATCGGTCACGTGGAATATCGCGCCGGTCAGCGGGGTCTTGTCGGTACTCTGCTTCAGGATGGTCAGGGAGTTATCACGCTTGTTCCAGAAGGTCAGGCGCTGGACCTCCCCGCCTTTAATGAGAATGTCCTGGGGAGATGACGATAGGTAAGTCTCTGATGAAATCATCTCGGACTTTTCCCCCGTCCCACACCGGACGGGCGCCTTTCAGCGCATCCGGCGTACCCTCTTACTTTGTATAGAGACACCTCCAGGACCAAAGATGTCTCCTAATCAATGGAACAAGAGCATATTTACTGCATAAAGATTTACAGTGCGCCAATGAGCGTTTTAATCCGTTTCTTTTTCTTCGGGAAAAGTGCATAAAGCTGTTCCGGGTTGCTGCTATGCAGAATTTGATGTTCTAATTCCGAAAGGACACACAGATTGTCAAAATCATTTGTTCCGCCTTTAGATTTTGGCTTGATGTGGTGGCAGTGGTAATTCTCCACCGGAACAAATTCACCTGACAAGTAACTGATTCCCTTTACTGAACTGTACTTGCTGATTCTGAACATAGCCAGACGGCTGTTTTTGATGTATTTGGAAGTATTCACAAGGTAGGTTATCATTTCCATCGTAACCCCTGACTTGTGTTTTTTCTCACCATAATCGTAGGGATTCTTCCTGCGAACAACGCCTTTGGTTGCAGATATCAGGCCACTGTCCCAGTTGGCCCAGTCTATTCTTATGATGGGAATGCCTCCAAAGCAATAATAGCCGTCCTTTCCCCAGGAGCGATACTTTCCTCCGAGAAATTGATTTTTATAGGATTGCTCCTTGGTAAACGTAGCTCTTTTTTCCATTGTGTGATAAAACAGTTTCTTGATTCGCCAGCCTATTTTGCTAAAACTTTCACAGAAGTGGGTCATGCCGCGATAGTAGTTGTGGATTCCTACTACATAAATATTCCAGTTGTTGAATGTCTCAAAGCTCGGTTCTTTCCGAATGGCCCGCAAAAGTTCTCTGCACTTCCCAACAATTTCGTCCGCCTTTTCCTGGGGAAGGCGGTTGGCAACCATTAGATTGGACAAATGCGCGTGGAAAAAGGCGCTGCCGCTGGATATGAAAAAGCGCCGGTTCATATAGCCTGAGATGGCCAATGAACCGGCGTGAAACCATGACGATACTTTCATAAATATGCGGAATCTTCACTTCTCCATCTGCACATACTGGATCTATGGAACCGATCATTCTGCATTCCGACATGAACAATTTCTATGCCAGCGTAGAAATGCTATACGATCCCACACTGAAAAGCAAACCGGTAGCCGTAGCTGGAGATGAAGAAGCCCGCCATGGCATCGTCCTGGCCAAGAATGACCTTGCCAAGCAATTTGGCATCCGCACCGGCCAAGTGCTCTGGGAGGCCCGCCAGCAATGTCCGGAGCTGGTCTGCGTTCCCGCTCACTATGACCGGTATCTCCGTTTCTCCGCGCTTGCAAAGAATATTTACATCAGCTATACCGACCAGGTGGAAGCCTTTGGCCTGGACGAGTGCTGGCTGGATGTGACCGGTTCAACCGGCCTGTTTGGAGACGGTATAACGATTGCCAATGACATTCGCGCCCGCATCCGGCGTGAACTTGGTCTGACGGTATCGGTAGGCGTGTCCTACAACAAGGTCTTTGCCAAGCTGGGTTCCGATATGAAAAAGCCGGACGCTACCTCCGTCATTACCCCGGAGAATTTTCGGGAAACCACCTGGCGGCTGCCGGTCAGCGACCTTCTCTATGTCGGGCCGGCTACCACCCGGAAGCTGGCCCAGTTCGGCATCCATACGATTGGCGCGCTGGCTCAGGCGGACACGGACTTCCTCTATTCGCTTCTGGGCAAAAACGGGATCATGCTCCACCGTTTTGCCAACGGCCAGGACCGCTCCGGCGTCCGGCGATACTATGCCGTACCGCCCATGAAAAGTATCGGCAACAGTACCACCACGCCCAGGGACCTCGTTAACGAGGATGATGTCAAGATCACGCTGTTGGCACTGCGTGAGAGCGTTGCGGCGCGGCTGCGGGAGCAAGGCTGTGTCTGCGGGACCGTGACGG
>JAAZZJ010000175.1 GCA_014237695.1 Oscillospiraceae bacterium
CCCGAATTGATTTTGCAAGCCTCGGAATCCCCACCCCTTTTTGCTCGCACCGGCGCACATACCGTGGCTAGCCGGTCCCGTATCTGCTCCGGGGAGAACAGCCGGGCGGGCGGTCTTTGGTTTACAGTTGGGAGTTTATCATGAGGGATGGCGTTTGTCAATGGGATTGGGGGGGTTGTAATATAACCGTAACAATCGGGGGGCTGGGGGGCGGCAGCCCCCTGGCGGCGCTGCGCGCCGCAATCGCTTCCTATCTGCCCTTTGGTCCGGGGGCTCCGCGCCCCCCGTGGGCCGCCTGCGGCGGCCTAAGAGCCGCCTTGCGGCGCTTCACGGGACCCTGCGCCCACTTTTGCCACGCGGCAAAAGCGGCGCCGCAGTAAGCACTGGCGTTAGAATCCGTGGGTAGACGCAGAAGACCGGCACACCAACGAAGGAGCCATCGGCAGAATTGCCCCGGTCCGTCGGAGGGGAAATAAATCTCCCCCGTAATGCGAGGGATTCTCAAGGGACGGAACGTCCCTTGAGGGTGCTTTTGCTTCTTTTCCCACAAGGGAAAAGAAGGCCCGCCCCGTGAAGCGGCACAAGCGGCGCTTTTAGCGCTAAGCCCGCCGCAGGCGGGCCCACAGGCAGGGCTGCAGATAAGTTCTATTTATATAATGTAGGGAATGAGGGGAAAGTTGCCGCGGGAAGGGCAACCGGGGGGAAAATTTGTGTAACTGGTTGATGCGGCGGAAGCCGCACCACTGGGGACTGGGGCGGCTTCCGGAAAGACAAATAGCTCTATTATGTTAAGTATCGGATTTCTCTGGCGGGCGGGCAGCCTCCTTTAAGTGCGCCATAACGCCCGCCCAGAAAACTGCCCGTTCCCGGTCGTCTTTTAATTCAGCAGCTAAATTCATTATTAAAGAAGCCCGCTGGGTTTTTTGCTCCATGGGAATAGATAAAATAAAATAAGCCTTCTTTATGACAGGCCATATCTCATCCTGGATACGGCGAAATTCGCTGTCCTCCATCGTGCAGCCCTCCCCTACCTGATAGTAGGGAATACGGGCGTCCAGCCAAAGGCGGGTCAAAAAAGATATCTGCGCCATTTTATCAGGCAACAAAGCCGGATCGCCAATCTTGTTCCACAGACTTTGATAAAAATCTTCTTCCGACAGCCTTTGCCGGACTAAGTTCTCGACAACGCGGTGTACCAAGCGGTGTATATCTTCCGAAATCTTGTCTCTTACATCATTGGGAAGGAATTCGTTGACATCTTCATAGTCTAACTCTTCAATGCTGATCTGACTTAAAAATAAAGAAAAATACGAGGGCTGGTCCTCCTCGCTCTGAGACAGAATAAAATCCCAGACTGCCGTGCAAACACTCCACGCATCATCCATATGGGCGTTTACGCACTCCAATAAAGCCTGTTTCTTCTCGCACATATTTCATGACCTCCTTTATAGACGAGCTGAAGACCCAGACGCAAACAACGCAGGATATTTTATGCCGGCATCTTCTATACTGCTGCATACGGCATATTTCTGATTGTCTATGTTTGAAATCCTATTCAATACAAGGGGTCTCCGCATTTCACTGTCAATCACCGGCGTGAACGTATCTCCTTCCCGAAGCTGATATGCAGGCAAGCTGTCTGCCTCCCTGACCTCGTCAAGCATCACGCGGACAGTTTCGCGGACGACCCTGCGGATCGTGTGCGTCAGATCATCGCCGTCATTGTGCAGACAGCGGTCGCAGTAGTGCCTGCCAGCCTCCGTCAGATGATAGCAGGTATTCCGTCCAGAGCGGACCGCCTCCACCGCACCGGAAAACAGGACTTTCTTCATAATGTTGGTCAAAGAACTGTAGGAACTGCCAATAGCTGCGGCAAGATCCCCGTGCCGCGTTCCATCGTGTTCATAAAGATACAGAAGAATCTGGTGGGCTTTCGGCGGAAGCACCTGTGCGACTCTATATACACGCTGTTCCTCCCTGTAAAGCCGCTCAAAGAGCTCCGTATACCCGTCCAGCTTACCCAGAAGATATGATGCGCTGACGTTCAGCTCAGGATAACAATTCTTATAACTCTCTACGTCCTGAATCACTATGCGGATCGCGCTCTCAAAATCCTGATGTCCACTTGCTGTCCAAGTAGTCCAAAGGTTTTCCTTCTGTTCTTCAACATGATCCATTAAGGAAAAGAAATCCATGTCGAGAGCCTGTCCCTTTTTCTTCGCTGCCATAAGTATGCCTCCTCCTTTTTCTGGCGGCCGGGCCAGCTTTGGCCAGCCCGGCGCCGGTTTTCCTCATTTGTATATATGAGAGCTAGTGATCTTCGCAGAACGATCCATGCTGATTTCAACCATGAAAATGCACGGCGTCCCGCTACCCCCGCAGTTTCCACCGCACTCAGGGACCAGCAGGCACATGCCCTCCGCCGGGTCCTGAGGACCGGTAACCAAACCAATGTGCCCGGGAAGGCTGCCGCTTTTGCAATAGGCCGCACATGTATTACACCAGACCGTATAGCAGCCATACGGGATTGCGCCGGGAGCCGTAAGATCGAACTGCGTCTTGGCCGGTGAATACGAGGGGCAAAACAAGAATGTGGCCCGCAGCTGCCGGAGCATCATGCGGATATAGTCCTCCTCCAGAAAATCCTTGCAAATAGGGAATGTTATCCGTCCAACCTCCGGGATATGCACCATATGCACAACCTGTTCCGGATTCCTCAGGTCCTCCGCATACAGTTCACCGCTCTTCTCATCCTTATAAGGATAGGGCGTCTGTTTCTGCTGGCAGCAAAGGAGTCCGCCGCCAGCATCCCGCACGTAAAGCTCATTGCGATGGTCGTGCCACCATGTCGGCAGTAAAACGACTCCCGGCATCGGATATCCACGGGAACACAGATCCTGCCGTACACTTTCAAAAAATGAGGGACTTACAATCGTTTCATCTCCCAACATTTCGGAGCAAAGGAAAGCGTCAGCGTACTCCTCACCTGCTTTTAAAATTGCAGTACACAGTTTATCTTGGACTGATTTCCCGGACTTTAACCCTTCCACGGAACAAAGTCTTCGATTCCCTTCCTCGCTTTTCTCGCAGTAGGTCTTAATGTTCAGTAAATCCGCCCGCTCCAGAGGGCAAACAGCAATTCGGAAAACCTTTTTATCCTCAGAAAATACATGCCGCCGCAAAACCGAATTCATGACATGGTAACGGCGGCCTTTATACCAGAGCTTCTTCGTTTCCGCATAGAATACATGAGCGAGTTCGGTCTGGACGCCCTCCATTCGATCCCCCGCCCAGTGCTTCTCCGGCGCGGCGGTTCCGGAGGGCACGGCGGCATCTTCCCCCTCCCCCGCCGGGTCCAATGGATCGTTTATGGTTCGTACTTTTGGAATAATCAGGAGGCCTGTCTCCTCTGCATTGGTATTCAGGCTCTCAAATTCTCTGCTCACTCCGTCCTCTCCATGGGTAGTGCTGTAAAAGTAGGCAGACGACAGAATCCTGTCACAGGGCATCTGTTCTGTAAACAAGTTCAGCAACCGCAGCATATAGAAAAAGTCACCGTAGTACTCCCACTTCTGAACAACTTGCTTTTCATCCGGCGGGATGCCGAAGCGCAGCGCGCGGTATCTGCCGTCTTTGTTCCCAATATAGGGAAGGCTCTGAAACAGACAGTCAACTTCCTCATCCAAACCGTCAGGAAGCTGAAGGGTTTTGCGCAAATCAGGCTTTGAAAATAAATTCTCATTTAGCGTCCGGAGATAACATATCCACTCTGCCAGCACATCATAAGGGTTCTCAAATTGAAACTTAAATTCTATCCTGCCCACTTGTTTACCCGCTCCTTTCCAAAAAGCACTCAATGCCCCGGCACGATCATTAAGTGCCTCCCGTTTCACTTTTACTATAGCAGAAACGGTTGGTACTGTCAAGAATATTTCACTTTTTTGTCACAAAAATGAAATATAAGTGAAGTGTATTGGAGCCGATCTACTTGAGGAAAAAAATTTTTTAGAGAGTTGCCCTTTTGGGGGCAACTTTTTTGCTTTTGCGGCCTATGGGTGAAGGACGGTGATTGAATGGAGCTGGATCGGGAGGAAATCCTGGAGGCGCTGAAACGAGTGGCGCTCAGTTCGCCCAATGACGCGGTGGCGCTGGCGCTGGCACCTAAGGACGCTTACGTTAAGAGTCTGGACCTGTGGGGCGTGAGCGAGTTCAAGGTGAACAGCGCGGGGGCAGTCGAGGTCAAGTTCGCGGACCGGGTGAAGGCCATCGGGCTGCTCCTGGAGTGCGCCGGAGGCGGCGAGGACGGGATGAACGCGCTGCTGAACGCACTGGAGGCCGGCGAGGAATGAAGATCAAACGGTTTTCTCCCAAGCAGAAGCGCGTCATGTGCTGGTGGGGCCCAAAATCCGCGGACCGGCACTGTGACGCCATCATCTGCGACGGGGCCGTGCGCAGCGGCAAGACGCTGTGCATGGGGCTGAGCTTCGTGTGCTGGGCCATGGTCTCCTTTCACGGACAGCAGTTCGCTTTCTGCGGCAAGAGCGTGGTGTCCCTGCGGCGGAACCTTTTGCAGGAGCTGGCGCCGGTGCTGCAGGAGCTGGGGTTCCGGTGCAGGGAGAAGCGGAGCGAGAATCTTCTGGTTATCAGCAGAGGCGGGCGGGAAAACCGGTTCTACCTCATGGGCGGAAAGGACGAGGGCAGCGCGGCCTTTATCCAGGGAGTCACCCTGGCGGGCGTATTGCTGGATGAGGCCGCATTGATGCCCCGGTCCTTTGTGGAGCAGGCAATTGCCAGGTGCAGCGTGCCGGGGTCAAGGCTGTGGTTTAATTGCAATCCAGAGGGACCGCAGCACTGGTTTTACCGGGAGTGGATCCTGAAAAGCGAGCAGAGGAACGCGCTGTATCTGCATTTTACCATGGAGGACAACCCTTCCCTCTCTCCGCGCATCCGGCAGCGCTACCGGTCCAGCTACAGCGGGGCCTTTTACAGGCGGTTCATTTTAGGGGAGTGGACCGCCGCCAAGGGGCTGATTTACGACTTCTTTTCTCCGGAACGGGACGCGCGGCCCGTTCCCAGGGGAGAGCTGGAGGAGTATGTCATCTCTGTGGATTACGGCACCGCAAATCCCTGTTCCTTCGGACTCTGGGGGCTCAGCGGCGGCGTATGGTACCGGGTGAAGGAATATTATTACGCTTCCAGACGTACCGGCGTTCAGCTGACGGACCAGGAATACGCGGCGGAATTGAAGCGATTGGCTAGCCAGCATCGTATCCGCTGCGTGGTGGCGGACCCCTCCGCCGCCAGTTTTATCACCGCTCTGCGGCAGGAAGGCTATCGCGTTATCAAGGCCGACAATGACGTACTCTCGGGGATACGGATCACCGCCGATTTATTAAAAAGAGGGCGCATTGTGATCTGCGACACCTGTGAGGACTGTCTAAGGGAGATTGCGCTGTACCGCTGGAGCGAGGAGACCAGTGGGCGGGACGCCCCCCACAAGGATAACGATCACGCTATGGATGATATGCGGTATTTTGCGGTCACTATGGCGGCGAGTGAGGCGAGCGAGGGGGTGTTTTGTTCGGTGGCGAGGGGGTGATCTGCGGCCCCTGCGGGGCCGCGGCCGCTTCCTTCCAGCAGTTAGATTCGCCCCTGCCGGGGCGGGGACGGGGGCGTTCTTTTCGTATGAACGAAAAGAACCAAAAGGTCACT
>JAAZZJ010000176.1 GCA_014237695.1 Oscillospiraceae bacterium
GCTCCCACGGGGTTCCAGCTGTTCACCTCGCCCCACTGCTGGCCGCCGAAGTACAGGGTCTCGTTGCGGGGCAGGTCGCCGCCGGGAGTGGTGGGTTCGGCGGGGGCGGGTTCCGCGGGCTCGGCGGGTTCAGAGGGGGTGTCGGGGGTCTGGGTTTCGGCGGGGGGCGTATCGGGGTTACTGGGCGTGTTGTTGTCTCCGCCGCAGCCGGCCAGCAGGCTCAGAGCCATTACCAGCGCAAGTAACAGGGCTAGCGTCTTTTTCTTCATCGTGACAGTTCCTCCTTATATTTTATGGCATTTGCCCCGCGCGCTCTCCTGTGTCCGCGCAGGCGCTGAGTGCCACTGCTCACAACCGGGACTGTCCTTCCTGTCAGGAAGGACGGAAAAGGGGTACCCCTTTTCCGAATGGGTTCTGTACACCGCTAGGCGGTCTCTCCGGCGCGCCCCACGGTCTCCCCCGGCAAAACCTGGCCGGGAATGATGATCCGTCTGGGGATGTAATCCTTCCCCTGCTCTACCGCCTGGACCAGCTCCCGGGCGGCGCTGGACCCCATGAGGTCCGCGTTCTGCTTCAGTGTGGTCAGCCGGGGACGGAGGATTTGACTCAGGTCGATGCCGTCGTATCCGGCGGCGGAGATGTCCTCCGGAATCCGCAGGCCCTGGCGGTAGATTTCGTTTCTTCCGCCGATGTAGGCGGTGTCGTCGGGATACAGGATGCAGGTGGGGGGCGTCTCCAGGGCCAGCAGCCGCCGGGTGGGCGCCTCGCAGGAGGCGGGATCGCAGTAGACCGCTTCCGTCACATAGGCCTCCGGAATGTCCAGACCCAGCTCCCTGCAGGTCTGCCGGAAGCTGGCCACCCGGACATCGGTGACCGGGGTATCCTCTCCGTGGATGAAGGCGATGCGCCGGTGGCCCATGCCGTGAATGTACCGCACCAGGTCCCGCACGCCCTGGTAGTTGTCGGACTGAACGGAGGCGCAGCCGTCGTATGTATAGTCGATGGTGACGGCGGGGATGCCGCAGTCCGCCAGCTCCCGAACCTCCGGCTTCTTATAGGACTCGTTGGCGATGAATACGCCGTCACAGTTGCGGTAGCGGGCGTGTTCCGCGTACCGGATGGTACGCCCGCCCAGGCGGCCGGAGATGAAGAAGATGTCGTATCCCAGCTCCTCCGCCTGCCGCTTGAAGCCGTTGAGGAGACCGGAGAAAAACTCGTGGGCCAGCCCGGTATCGGCGTTGTCCCGGAAGAGGACCCCGAAGCTGTAGGACCGGCTGGTGCGCATGGACCGGGCGGCGGCGTTGGGCATGTAGCCCAGCTGGGCGGCGACCCGGCGGACCCGTTCGGCGGTCTCCCGGCTGACATCCTCCGCTCCGTTGAGGGCCTTGCTGACCGTGGCGGTGGAGCATCCGCATTTCTCCGCGATCATTCGGATCGTCATCTCTCCACGCTCCCTCCGCCGCAGTTTCTAAATCGTTTTCGTAACGCCATTATATGCTCCCTTCCGGAGGTTGTCAACAAACTATCCACATTTTCGCCGTATTGACCAATTGATTTGTACATTCCGACAATCACCAAAAAAAGAAGACGGAAACAGCTTCCTCTTTTAGTAAATTTATGTTGACTTTGCCCAATCTATACCGTATAGTGAAGATAACCGCAGCAACTGAACCTAAAACGATTTCGAAAACGAACCTGTTCATTGGGAGGTATACTATGAGACAGTTATCGCTGAACGGCCCGTGGACTCTGGACATTCCGGGCAGCGCCTTTACGGCGGTGCCCGCCGAGGTGCCCGGCTCGGTTTATCACGACCTGCTGGCGGCGGGACGCATCCCCGACCCCTTCTACCGGGACAACGAGACCGAGGCCCTGAAGCTGATGGAATATGATTTCCATTACAGCCGCGCCTTCCGGGTGGACGGGGAGCTGCTGGACTGCGGCGCGGTCCTGCTGCGCTGCGAGGGTTTGGACACCCTGGCGGCGGTTTATATCAACGGCGCGGAGGCCGGACGGGCGGACAACATGCACCGCACCTGGGAGTTTGACGTGAAGGACCTCCTCCGGGAGGGGGAGAACAACATCGCCGTCCATTTCGCCTCTCCCACGAAATTCATCCGGGAGAGCTACGCCGCCGATCCGGCGGACGGGACCGCCGACGCCATGGAGGGCTTCCCCAGCTTGCGCAAGGCCCACTGTATGTTCGGCTGGGACTGGGGCCCCCGCCTGCCGGACGCGGGCATCTGGCGGGACATCTCCCTCGTCGGCGTGGACACCGCCCGGATCCGGGACGTGCTGGTGAAGCAGTTCCATGAGGGCGGGCGGGCCGCGCTGGAGATCGATACCCATATCACCCGTCTTACGGACGCGCCGGCGGAGGTCAGGGTCTCCGTCACCGCCCCGGACGGCACGGTCCTGACCGGCGTGGGCGAGACCTGCCGGATAGAGGTCCCGGACCCCCGGCTCTGGTGGCCCGCCGGGTACGGCGGACAGCCCCTCTACCGGGTGGAGGCGGAGCTGGTCTCCGGCGGGACCCGCCTGGATGTTTGGAGCCGCCGCATCGGCCTGCGGACCATGACCGTCAGCCGGGTGAAGGGCGAACACGGCGAGTCCTTCAGCCACTGCGTCAACGGCGTGGACGTCTTCGCCATGGGCATGGACTACATCCCCGAGGACAACCTCCTGCCCCGGGTCACCCCGGAGCGCACCCGCCGCCTGCTGGAGGACGCCCGGGCCGCCAACGTGAACACCATCCGGGTCTGGGGCGGCGGCTACTACCCGGACGACTATTTCTATGACATCTGCGACGAGCTGGGCCTGCTGGTGTGGCAGGACTTCATGTTCGCCTGCGCGGTGTACAACCTGACGGAGGCCGTCGAGGAGACCATCACCGCCGAGTTCGTGGACAACATCCGCCGCCTGCGGAGCCACCCCTCCCTGGCCCTGTGGTGCGGGAACAACGAGATGGAGCAGTTCGCCGGTTCGGGCATGTGGATCAGGGCCATGCGGCAGAAGTCCGATTACATCAAGATGTTCCAGTACATCATCCCCAAGGTGCTGAAGGCGGAGGACCCCCAGGCCTTCTACTGGCCCTCCAGCCCCTCCAGCGGCGGCGACTTCGACGAGCCCGGCGACCCCTCCCGGGGCGACGTCCACGACTGGGACGTGTGGCACGGGCTGAAGCCCTTCACCGACTACCGCAACTATCTGTTCAGCTACGTCTCCGAGTTCGGCTTCCAGTCCTTCCCGTGCATGGAGACCATTGCGTCCTTCACCCTCCCGGAGGACCGGAACATCTTCTCCTATATCATGGAGAAGCACCAGCGCAACGCCACCGCCAACGGGCGCATCGTCACCTACCTGTCCCAGAACTACCTGTACCCCGCCACCCTGGACAAGCTGGTCTACGCCTCCCAGCTCCTCCAGGCCCAGGCCATGCAGTACGGCGTGGAACACTGGCGGCGGAACCGGGGGCGCTGCATGGGCGCGGTGATCTGGCAGCTCAACGACTGCTGGCCCGTGGCCAGCTGGGCGGGCATCGACTATTTCGGACGGTGGAAGGCCCTGCAGTATTACGCCAGGCGGTTCTTCGCGCCGGTGCTGGTGTCCTGTCATGAGGAGGGGCTGGTGAATCAGGAGGACATCAGCGTCAACACCGAGCATATCGACCCCAGGAAGACCGCCCGGCTGAACGTCAGCAACGAGACCATGGAGGCCTTTGCGGGCAGGATCGACTGGTCCCTGCGCCGTCCGGACGCCTCCGTGATCGAGGAGGGCAGCTTTGACGTGGCCGTCCCCGCCCTCGACGCCCTGTGGCTGCCGGAGCAGGATTTTACAAAGTACGGCCCCTACGACTGCTACTACGCCTACCGCCTGACGGACCGGGCGGGGCATACGGTGGGAGAGGGCAGCGTCCTCTTCTGCGCCCCCAAGCACTTCCGTTTCCAGGACCCGGCGCTCACGGTCCGGCTGGAGGGGAACGAAGCTGTGGTGACGGCGTTGGCCTACGCCCGGTCCGTAGAGGTTCAGTGCGGCCCGGACGTACTGCTGGAGGACAACTACTTCGACATGAACGGCGGGGAGCGCCGGGTGAAGATCCTCCGGGGCGAGGCAAAGGACGCCGCCGTCCGGAGCGTGTACGATATCCGGTGACCGGTCCATAAAAAACATCCCGGCATCCGTTCTTCCGGATGCCGGGATGCTTTTTCGCTTTTTTAACCGCCGAGGTAGGCCTTCTGCACCTTGTCGCTGGCCATCAGCTCCGCCCCTGTGCCGCTGAGAGAGATGCGGCCCGTTTCCAGCACGTAGGCGCGGTCCGCCACGCTCAGCGCCGCCTGGGCGTTCTGCTCCACCAGAAGGATCGTGGTCCCCGCTGTGTGGAGTTCCTTGATGATGTCAAAGATCTGCTCCACCAGAATGGGGGCCAGACCCATGGAGGGCTCGTCCAGCATCAGCAGCTTGGGGCTGGACATCAGCGCCCGGCCTATGGCGAGCATCTGCTGCTCTCCGCCGGAGAGGGTCCCGGCCACCTGCCTGCGCCGCTCCTCCAGACGGGGGAAGCGTTTGTATACGTCCGCGATGCCCGGGGCAATGGAGGAACCGGGCCGGGTGTAGGCCCCCATCTCCAGATTTTCCTCCACGGTCATCTGGAGGAAGATCCGCCGTCCCTCCGGCACCTGGGCCAGGCCCCGCTCCACTACCTTGTGAGGCGCGATCCCCTTCAGATCCTGATCCATGAACTGCACCGACCCCGTCCGGGGGTGGAGCAGGCCGGACACCGTGTTCAGCACCGTGGACTTCCCCGCGCCGTTGGCCCCGATGAGGGTGACGATCTCCCCCTCGCCGACCTCGAAGGAGACCCCCTTCACAGCGTGGATGCTGCCGTAATACACGTGGATGCCGTCAACTTTCAGCATTGCCATGGCTTACGCCTCCTTCTGCCTGCCCAGGTAGGCCTCGATGACCGCCGGGTTGGCCTGAATGTCGTCTGGGGTGCCCTTGGCGATGATGCGCCCGAAGTTCAGCACGCAGATGCCCTCGCAGACCCCCATGACCAGATTCATGTCGTGTTCGATGAGCATGATGGCGATCTGGAAGGTGTCCCGGATCTTCCGGATGTTGTTCATCAGCTCCGCCGTCTCCGAGGGGTTCATCCCCGCCGCCGGTTCGTCCAGCAGCAGCAGGCTGGGCTTTGTCGCCAGCGCCCGGACGATCTCCAGACGCCGCTGGGCGCCGTAAGGCAGGGACCCGGCCTGATAGCCCGCCATGTCCTGCATGTCGAAGATGCTCAGCAGCTCCAGAGCCCTCTCGTGGGCCTCCCGCTCCTTCCTCCAGTAGGAGGGCAGGCGGAGGATGCCGCTGAGGGCGCTGTATTTGGTGTGTTCGTGGAGGCCCACCTTCACGTTGTCCTCCACCGTCAGGTTGCCGAAGAGCCGGATGTTCTGGAAGGTGCGGGCCACGCCCATGTGGCTGACCTGGATGGTGGTCTTCCCCGCCGTGTCCTGGCCGTCAATCATGACGGTGCCCCGGGTGGGCTGGTAGACCTTGGTCAGAAGGTTGAACACCGTGGTCTTCCCCGCGCCGTTGGGGCCGATGAGGCCCGCGATCTCCGTGCGGCCGATGGCCATGTTGAAGTCGTCCACCGCCGTGAGGCCCCCGAAGTCGATGCCCAGATGGCG
>JAAZZJ010000177.1 GCA_014237695.1 Oscillospiraceae bacterium
ATGCCACGCCCTGCGGGCCGTGGCGGCTGGCAGTACGCAGCCACGACGTCATGCCCGGCGCCCATAATCTCTGCAAGCGTCGGCACGGAAAACTCCGGCGTACCCATGAAAACGATACGCATACTCACCGCTCCTCTCTCCTAGCTTCCTCTTCTTCATAAAAGGCCTCTACTTCCTCCTCGGTGAGGAAGTGGTCAATATGTTCCACATAGAGATGTCCATCCAGATGCTCAATCTCGTGGCAGAAGCACCGGGCCATCAGCCCCTCCCCCTCCGCCTCGAACCAGCTGCCATACCGGTCCTGAGCCTTGATGCGTACACAGTTGGGCCGGGTCACCATGCCCCATTTGCCCGGAACGCTGAGGCACCCCTCAGGCCCCCGCTGTTCTCCGGATTCCTCCAGGATCTCCGGGTTGACCAGCTCCAGCATATTGTCCTCATCATCCACGATCACTACCGCACGCCGGAGGATCCCCACCTGGGGAGCCGCCAGTCCGGCGCCCTGGGCCTCTGCCAGAGTCTCCTGCATGTCATCCAGCAAGTCATGCAGGCGCTTGTTGAAATCTGTTACCGTGCGGCACTTCTTTGCCAGACGGTCGTCGCCCTGGGTGACGATTCTTCTGATTGCCATTATATTGTAACCTCCTACTGGCGGTAATAAACGAAATTGATGCCGTTCTCTCCATTCTTGGAGGAAAATGTCAGTCCTCCGCATTGCAGTCAACGAACAGGTTCATCCCCCCGGTTCTCCTTCTGCTGATGGAAGGCACGCAGGTAGTACGCGATCAGTTCCCGGGTGGTGTGGTCATTTTTCCCTATCCAGAAAATCCGGTAGCGGTAGCGGTTATTGACCTTCACCACCGGCGCGGGAGCCGGACCCAGAATCTCTACCGCCATATTGACCGCCGTGGGGTAGCGGAGCCCGGAGCGCATAGATTCCCGCAGCTGGGCGGCAGCCCGCAGCACTGCTCCCTCCTCCGGACCGGAGACCGTCAGGGTAAAAATATCCGCGAAAGGGGGATACCGGCGGGCGCGGCGGATACGGATCTCACCGGTGTAAAAGCTGTTGTAGTCCTGGGCGGCGGCACTGGTGATGACCTCGTTGTCCGGGGTGAAGGTCTGGATCACCGCCCGGCCGTCCTTGCTCCCCCGGCCCGCCCGGCCTACCACCTGGGTCAGCAGGCTGAAGGTCCGCTCGGCGGCGTGGTAGTTGTCTACGTACAGGCTCAGGTCCGCCGACACCACGCCCACCAGGGTCACATCCTCAAAATCCAGTCCCTTGGCAACCATCTGCGTGCCCAGAAGAATGGGGATTTTTTCCTTCTCAAACTTGTCCAGCAGCGTCTCGTGGTTGCCGGATACGGTATCCGCGTCCATGCGCAGTACGCCCACGCCCGGAAACAGCGCATTCAGCTCCTCCTCCACCTTCTGCGTGCCCGCGCCGATCTGCTTCATGATGCCGCCGCACTCCGGACACCGATCCGGCGCACGCTCTGAATGGCCGCAGTAGTGGCACATCAGCCGCCCGTTAGCGCTGTGGTAAGTCAGAGGTACGCTGCACCGCGGGCACTGGGGCGCCTCGCCGCACTCGCCGCACAGCAGCATCCTGCTGCTGCCCCGGCGGTTGAGAAACAGGATGCTCTGTTCACCCCGTCTCAGATTTTCCTCCAGCTCCCGGCGCAGGGGTGCGCCGATCATCCCACTGTTTCCGGCGCGGACCTCCTCCCGCATGTCGGCAATCACCACCCTGGGCAGAGGCTGCCGGTTGAAGCGGGAGCGAAGAATCAGCTTCTGGTACACCCCTCTCTGGGCCTGATGGGTCGTCTCAACCGATGGCGTGGCGGAGCCCAGCACCAGAACCGCGTTCTGCTGGGCGCACAGGAACTTGGCCACATCCCGGGCATGATACCGGGGGGGATTCTCAGACTGGTAGCTGCTCTCATGCTCCTCGTCCAGGATAATCATTCCCAGATTTTCCAGAGGGGCAAAGACCGCGCTGCGGGTCCCCAGTACGATATCCACCTCTCCCCGGCGAATCCGCTTCCACTGGTCGTACCGCTCCGTCATCCGCAGGCCGCTGTGGAGCATTACCACACGACCGCCGAAATAGGCGGTAAATTTCGCCATCATCTGCGGCGTCAGGGCAATCTCCGGCACCAGGATCATGCCGCGCCTGCCCCGGCGCACCACCTCCTGCAGAAGCCGGATGTAAACCAGGGTTTTGCCGCTGCCTGTGACGCCGTAAAGCAGGGCGCAGGAGGCGCTCTCCCCCTCCAGCTTCTCCGCAATGCCGTCATAGGCCGCCTGCTGCTCATCGCTGAGCGTGATGGGCGCACCGTCCGCCGCCTCCGGCTTCGGCACCCGCAGAACCTCCGTTGGAGAGAGGGAGATGAGTCCGCTGTTCTCCAAACTTTTCAGTGTCCGGGCAGTCGCGCCTGTGAAATAGCAGACATCCGTGGACAGAGCGCTCCCCATGGCGCACAGCAGCTTCACTACCTCATACCGCATGGGTGCGCTGCGCTTTTTCGGCTCCACGGCGGCCATAGCCTCCTCGGCGCTGACCGCCAGGGACACCCGGCTGGCCCGCTTGTCGGAGACCTTCCGTCCGGCGGAGGACTCGATGGTCATAAGCCCCCGCCTCTGCAGCTCTTTTGCCACCCCAGCGGCTCCGCTGCCGCAGGCAAGACGCAGGGTCTCCAGCTCCGTGCTGCCGCCATGGGCACACAGCGCCTCCAGAACCCGGCTCTCCCGGTCATTGGCGCCGGATACCAGAGCAGTCTCCCGGTCTACCGCCAGCGTGCAGATATCCCGCAGCCGGTACCAAAGCCCAGCGGGCAGCAGCACCTTGACCGCCGTATACAGGGTGCAGAAGTACCGCTCTCTGAGCCAGAGAGCCAGCTTGATCTGCTGGGGACCCAAAACGCTCTCATCGTCCAGAACTTCGGCGACAGCCTTCAGCCCCTCCCGTTTGCTGTCCTGCCCAACGGTAAGGACAAAGCCCTCGCTGGTCTTGTTCCCCCTGCCGAAGGGTACGGTGACCCGCACTCCGGGGCGAACTTTCCCGGCCAGCTTCTCCGGGATCAGGTAGTCGTATGGCTTATCGATGGCATAGGTGGCGGCGCTGACGGCCACCCGCGCCACACTGGCCTGCTCCATGGGATCACCTCTGTCCTCCCGCACACAAAAAGCGGCCTCGCCGCTCTTTTGTGGGGGTTATTCTACATCCTTGATGACGATGTCCGACGCGGCGGCGGACAGCTTCCCATCGGCAACCTCATGGATTGCCAGAGTTACCGGCTTTACATCCATCTTTTCTCCGTTGTCCTCCGCCTCCTGGGCGATCTGGCGGGCCCGGCGGGCCACAACGTTCACCAGCAGATAGCGGTTGGGCACATTGGCGGTCAGCTTGTTCATAGCGGGATAGAGCATCATAATAACATCATTCCTTCTTGATAGATTTGAAATATTTATGGTTTGGGAAAGCTCCTGAGATAAACGATATTGCCGTCCGGGTCAGCAAAGCGCATGTTGACCGCCCCCCAGGGACGGACGGCGGGCGGCTCGATCACTTCCGCGCCTAAGGATACTACTCTCCGGTATTCTTTGTCAATATCTTCAACTGTAAACGCCAGACACATGCTTTGACCGGCGTGTTCCCTTTCGCAGCCATCGTTAAAGATCGTCAGCATTGTCTCCTCCGCGAGGATCGTCTGATGCACCTCGTCATCACTGCCGTTGTCTATCTCCAGCAGACCCTTGTAAAAATCCGCAAGACGCACCACATTATTGGTCAAAATGCAGACTTCGCCAAGTCTCATCGCCTCTCACCTCGCACTGTTCTGAAAGCGCGGATAAAGGCATCCCTTCTTGTATCGGTCCCATCCCTTATCCAGATAACCAAATCTCTACAATTTTTTTCGCATAACGATGGTTTTTCCCCACCGCCGGACTTCTTCAAACCCAGCTTTCCGGTACATGGCTTCCGGACCAGTGAAATCCAGCGCGGAGAAGTCCTCCGCCTCCTGGGCGTACGCCTCGGCAAAGGCGTATCCCCCCTCCGCCGCAGCATCCTCACAGACTCTTTGCAGCAGCGCTTTTGCAATTCCCCTGCCGCGGCAGTCCGGCGCGATCTCAAAGCAGGCGATGGACTTTATCTTCCCCCGTTCGCCCGGAGAAATGTAATAATCTTCCTCCCCCCGGCAGAACACCCTTCCCGATCAGCTCCGCCGCCGATTCCCGGAGCGCCCCCTTTATTCCATCAAAGCCGCCGCCCAAGGCGTCCGCTCTCGCCAGAATGCCGCCGCAGACCTCGTCCGCCGTCAGATGAAAGCAATTGCAGTAGCAAGGCGCATAAGGTGAGCCGTCGGAAAACGCGCGGTTATCAAAAAAATCAAAGAAATCCGCCGCATTTGCGCCGGGAAGCGGCTCGATTACCAAGTCCATCCTCCTCACTGGTCGATCAGCGCGATCCGTTCGTCCGGGCGGCAGTGTTCGGCACTCATAATGGCCCGTATCTCGTCCACAGCATGATCCACTGTATCGTTGATGACAAAGTAGTCAAAATCCTTGGCGGCTGCAAACTCCTCCCTGCCCCGGGCCAGGCGGGATCTCACCTTCTCCATGTCCTCGGTACCCCGTCCGATGAGCCGCCGCTCCAGCTCCGCCCAGCTGGGGGGAGCCACGTAGATGCGCACCGTCTCGGGCCGCTTCCGCTTCACCTGCTCCGCGCCCTGGATCTCGATGTCCAGCAGCACATCCCGGCCCTGCTCCATGGCCTTGTCCACGTAAATCCTGGGCGTTCCATACCGGTTGCCAACGAACTGTGCGTGTTCCAGGAACTGATCCTCCTCGATCCACTTCTCAAACTGCTCCATGGACAGAAAGTGGTAGTGTACCCCGTCCACCTCCCCGTGCCGGGGGGCGCGGGTGGTGGCGGACACGGAGAAGTACAGCGACGGGTCGCTGGCCAGCAGCCGGGCCACCACGGTCCCCTTCCCCACACCGGAGGGGCCGCAGATAATAAATGTTTTTCCTTTTCTCATTCCACATCCTCCAACACTGTCGGGTCCACCCCGAACCGGGGGGCCAGCTTCTCCAGCGGCAGGCCGGACAGGATCACATGGTCGCTGTCCATCACCAGCACCGCCGCCGTCTTGCGGCCAAAGGTGGCGTCGATGAGCATACTCCGCTCCCGGGACTCCGCGATCAGCCGTTTCACCGGTGCGGAGTCCGGTCCCACCACGGCGATGAGGCGTCCGGCGGACACCATGGCCCCGTAGCCAATACTGACCAGCTCGTTTTCCTTACTCAATGTTCTGCACCTGCTCCCGGATTTTCTCGATCTCCGCCTTCAGCTCCACCACATCCCGGGCGATCTGCACGTCGCTGCACTTGGAACCGATGGTATTGGATTCCCGGTTGACCTCCTGGATGAGAAAGTCCAGCTTCCTCCCCACGGGCTCGCCCCCCGCCAGCATCTCCCGCAGCTGGCTCAGGTGGCTGCGCAGGCGCACCGTCTCCTCGTCCACCGCCACCTTGTCGGCGAAGATGGCCGCCTCGGTGAGGATCCGGCTCTCATCGACAGTGGTACTCTGGAGAACCTCCTGCATCCGGGAGAGCAGCTTCTCCCGGTACTCCGCTACCGTCCGGGGAG
>JAAZZJ010000178.1 GCA_014237695.1 Oscillospiraceae bacterium
AAAGTAGGCGCGGAGTCCAGGGCCGCGCAGGTCCCGGGCCATCGAAAAGAAAAAACTCCCCGTGCCGCGCGGAGCGCGGCAGAGAAAAAGGAGAAGGAGAAAAACAATGGCTAATTTCGCGATCATGGGATTCGGCACCGTGGGCAGCGGCGTGGCGGAGGTCCTCCGCATGAATGCCGCCTCCATTGCTGAAAAGCTGGGCGAACCCCTTAACCTGAAATATATTCTGGATGTGCGCGACTTATCCGCAACTCCCTACGGGGAGATCGCGGTGAAGGATTTTGCCGTTCTGGAGAACGATCCGGACCTGGAGGTGGTGGTGGAATCCATCGGCGGGGCCAGGGTGGCCCTGGAATTTACCCGCCGGGCCCTTCTGGCGGGGAAACACGTGGTCACCTCCAACAAGGAGCTGGTGGCCTCCCACGGCAGGGAACTCCTGGCCATCGCAAAGGAGAAAAACGTCAACTACCTCTTCGAGGCCAGCGTGGGCGGAGGCATCCCTGTGCTGCGCCCCCTGTTTCAATGTCTGGCGGGCAACCGGATCGAGGAGGTGGTGGGCATCCTCAACGGCACCACCAACTATATCCTCACCCGGATGGTCAGGGGCGGCGTCTCCTTTGAGGACGCTTTGAAGGAGGCACAGGCAAAGGGGTACGCCGAGCAGAATCCCGCCGCAGACGTGGAGGGGCTGGACGCGGGGCGGAAGATCTGCATCCTCTCCGACCTGGCCTGGGGGAAGGAGGTCCTGCCGGAGCGTATCCACACCCAGGGCATCAGCGGACTGGATCTTCAGGATGTGGCTATCGCCGACAGGGCCGGATACCGGGTGAAGCTTCTGGGCCGGGCCCTGCGTCTGGCGGACGGCAGGCAGGCCGCCTATGTGGCCCCTCATCTGGTCCCGCAGGACTGCCCCGTCGCGCCGGTGGACGATGTATTCAATGCCATCATGATCCGGGGCAACGCCGTGGGCGACGTCATGTTCTACGGCCGGGGCGCCGGGGATCTGCCCACCGCCTCCGCCGTCATGGGCGACGTGATGGACGCCGTCCAGCACAGGGCGAAGCGCCGGGAGCTGGGCTGGAGCGAGAGCGCGGAGCTGGCGGACTTTGCCGGGCTGTCTATGAAGTGGTATCTCCGGGGGGATTTCCCAGCGCCGGAGGGAAGCACGGAGCTGTCCGGCGGCGCGGTGATCGCCGGTCCCATGACCGCCGCCCAGGCGGAGGCTCTGGCGGAAAAGCTGGGCGCTGCGGCGCTTCTGCCGGTTTTTGAATAACCATTTGCACCTGCCGGCACTATAATAGAGTGTCCCCAATTTGCCTGTTTAGAGAGGAAGTACCATATGAGTTTGATCGTACAGAAATTCGGCGGCAGCTCCGTCAGGGATGCCCAGCGCATCCGGAACGTGGCGGGCATCATCGCTGATACCTATAGAGCGGGAAATCAGGTGATGGTGGTCCTGTCCGCCCAGGGCGATACCACCGACGACCTGATCGAGAAGGCCCGGGAGATCAATCCCAAGGCCTCAAAGCGGGAAATGGATATGCTCCTGAGTACCGGAGAGCAGATCTCCATCGCCCTGTGCGCTATGGCGCTGGAGGACATGGGCCTGCCGGTGGTGAGCCTTGCCGCCTGGCAGGTGGGCATCCAGACCACCAGCGCCTACTCCGACGCGCGCATCAAGAAGATCGATCCCGAACGCATCCAGCGGGAGCTGGACAAGAACAAGATCGTCCTTGTGGCGGGCTTTCAGGGGGTCAACCGCTTCGGCGATGTGACCACGCTGGGCCGGGGCGGGTCCGACACCAGCGCCGTGGCTCTGGCCGCCGCCTTCGGCGCGGACCTGTGCCAGATCTACACCGACGTGGACGGCGTGTATACCACGGACCCTCGGGTGGCCCCCGGCGCGGTGAAGCTGGAGGAGATCACCTATGATGAAATGCTGGAGCTGGCCAGCCAGGGAGCCCAGGTACTCCACAACCGCAGCGTGGAGCTGGCAAAAAAATATCATGTAAATATGGAAGTCGTGTCCAGTCTGGAGCGGAAACCCGGCACGAAAGTCAAGGAGGTCGTCAAAATGGAAAAGACAAATATCGCCGGCGTGGCGAAGGATACCAGCATTGCCCGCATCGCGGTGGTGGGGCTGGACCATAATCCGGGGGTTGCCTTCCGCGTGTTCTCCCTGCTGGGAAAGGCGGGCATCAACGTGGACGCCATCATCCAGTCCATTGGGAGGGACACCAGCAAGGACATCAGCTTCACCCTGCCCCGGGCCGACGTGGAGGAGGCCGTGCGGGTGCTGGAGGAGCAGAAGGGTGCGCTGCACTTCGACCACCTGACCGTGGAGGACAAGATTGCCAAGGTGTCCATCGTGGGCGCGGGCATGATGACCACCCCCGGCGTGGCCGCCAAAATGTTTGAGGCCCTCTATGACGCGAACATCAACATCCAGATGATTAACACCAGCGAAATCAGGGTTTCCGTCCTCATCGACGAGGAGGACGCGGTGGCTGCCGTCCGGGCGGTCCATGACAAGTTCTTTGGCGACGATTCTTTTTCCTGAGCGCTGAATAGTTCCCCGCGATTCAACAAAAAGGAAGGATGCTCGTATGTTTGTCAATATCTGGGGCAAAAATATCTGGTACGATATCTATGGCGCGGAGCATAGTGATACGCTGCTGTATCTTCATGGAGGACCGGGAGCAAGCAGTCTGGATTTTGTGAATCAGGCGAAGGCGTTGAGCGGGAAAATGAAGGTCGTCATATTCGATCAGCTGGGCGTGCTGCGCTCCGATGGGATCGCCGAAAACGAAAGCTACAGCATGGAATATCAGATCGAAATGGTCGAGGAAATGCGGAAAATTCTGGGGATAGAGAAATGGAGCGTCCTTGGGCACTCCTACGGCGGTATGCTTGCGGTTTTATACGCATCCGCCTGTCCGGATTCCGTACATAAGATTATTCTGGAGTGTCCTTCGCTGTGGTTCGAGGATTCCGCGAGATCGACAGCCGAATATCTCAGCGAGCATATCCACGGCCTGAACGACGGGCAGGCTGTCAAGCTGTGGGAAAAGGTCCGGTTTGCAGACTATCAGGACAAGACGGAAGTGGTCTGGGACCTGTCGGCCCTGCTGGGCTATGTCACGGATATGGAGCTGCGGTTTTATCTCCACGGCATTACCCTGGAAGAATACGAGATGAGCATGGACACCACGGATATTGCGAATGAAATGTGGTCCAAGGGAGAGCAGCATTTGAAGAAATTGCTGGAGGCCCAGCCGGAGCCAGCCGGGTCTGCGCAGAAAAAGGTGATGATGACCGACAATCTTTTGCCGGTTATCCCAGGGATTGCGGCTCCCATGCTGCTGATTAACGGAAAGTATGACCCTGCATGTACCAGAAATCAGATCGAGTATATCATGAACAACGCGCAGAACGTGACGCAGGCGGTTTTTGAGGACAGCGGGCACTTTCCAAGGCTGGAAGAAGCGGAAAAGTATACGAATACGGTTCTGAGCTTCCTTGATTGTGGGTAAGGAATTTCCGCGGACAGGTTCTTAATGCAATCTTAAACTCCCCGCCCTTGTATGGGGGCGGGGAGTCCTGTATAATGAATGTATCTTTTATCATTCGTGAGGTGCTTTATGAAGGAGGTTTCTACCGCAGGAAAGCCGCTGACCGCGTTCCATCTGAAAATGGCCGCACTCATTACCATGGTCATCGACCACACGGCGGCGGCTTTGACGCTCCCCAGGGGTGTAGACACCCTGATGCGGAGCATTGGCCGTATGGCGTTCCCGATCTACGCGTTTTTCATCGCGGAGGGGTGCCGGTATACCAGGAGCCGGGAGAGGTATATGCTGCGGCTGGGGCTGTTCGGGCTTATCAGTCAGCTCCCCTTTGTCTTTGCCTTCTATGGTTGGGCGTGGGAGCCGGAGAGGTGGTGGTACAACCTTCTTATCCCCGGGAACGTGTTCTATACCATGTTTCTGGCCGTGGCCTGCATCCACATCTGGGGCCCTGCGGCGGCGGTCCCGGAGGGTCCAGCTTGCCGCCGCAGGGACCTTCGCGGGCTGCTTCGCCCTGTGGGCTTATACCCTGTTCTTTATTACCGGCAGTCCATGGCCCTTTATTATCACCATTCTTGCCTACTTTGTGGGGTTCCTGACTGCCTGCCATTTTCTTGGCCGGAGGGCAGAAGAGGAAAAAACGCCGGACTGGCTGGCGAATATTCTGTCGGCCCTTCCTATCCTTCCCTTTTTCCTGCTGGCGGAGGTGCTGAGCCTTGATTACGAGGGCGAGGGGCTGGCGCTCATTCTGATCCTGTATCTGCTGAAGGACCGCCGGATGCAGATGCTGGCGCTGGCCGGATGGATCTTCCTGGAATACGGCTGGGAGGGCGGCCTGGGGCTGAAGTCTGCCGGGTACAACAGCCAGGTCGTTGGCTGGGAGAATATCCTGACGGTGGAAGCATTTTTGCCGCTGTGCTTTGCCCTGGCCGCAGTCCTTCTGATCTGGCTCTACAACGGACGGCGGGGGAAGGATGTCAAGTGGGCGTTTTACGCCTCCTATCCCGTTCATATCGCCATTCTGGCAGTCCTGGCGGCGCTGGGGCTGTGACGGGGGCGGACAGTTACCGTCTCGGGAGGAGACAGAAGCATGGAAAGCGGAAGCCGCCCGGTCAAGGGTGGCTTCCAGCTTTCACAGAGGGACAGGACTGACGCGCCATGAGGGTGTATCAATCCGGTTCCTGCTGTATATGTTCCATGGCAAAGAGGATACACTGGTTAATAAACTCGTTGCGGCTGATATCGGCGGCTGCGGCCCTGCGTTCGATCTCATGGACAAGGCTGACCGGCAACCGCACGGATATGATTTCTTTCTCTGATTTTACTGGCCGAAATTCCGCCATAATACCACCTCCCGCTTGCATTATTATAGTCTTTCTGGTATTATAGAAAAATATTAAAAATAAGATATATAATAGATGCCAAAAATTTAATACAAAACGGAGGCCGGTATGTATTGTGTGATTATAGCAGGCGGGAGGGATTTTCAGGATTATGACCTGCTGGAAAAGACCGTAGATCAATTTTTGTCCGACCAGCAGGATGAAATCACGATTTTCTGCGGCACGGCCCAGGGTGCCGACAGTCTGGGGGAGCGCTACGCGGAAAGCCGCGGCTACGCCGTCCGGTACTTCCCCCCGGACTGGCGGCGTTACGGACGGGCCGCAGGCCCAAAGCGGAATCAGGAAATGGCGGAGGAGGCAGACGCTCTGGCCGCCTTCTGGGACGGCGAAAGCCGGGGGACGGGGGACATGATCCGGTCCGCCCGCCGCCGGGGTCTGCGCCTTCTGGTCACGCAGTACTGAAAAATCTCTCCCATCCGTGCAGGAAAAGAGAGGACGGCGGCAGGGGCGGAATGCTATCATACAACACGGAAAACGCAAGGAGGAAACGGTATGGAATGGGTCGAATGCCTGAACCGGACAATCACGTACATGGAGGACCGCCTGACGGAGGAGATCGACTATGAGGCCCTGGCGCGGCTGGCCTGCTGCTCGTCGTATCACTATCAGAGGATGTTTGCCTATATGGCAGGCGTATCCCTGGGGGAGT
>JAAZZJ010000179.1 GCA_014237695.1 Oscillospiraceae bacterium
GTCCATAAGAAGATCTTCACACTCATCTGGATCCAGCACCAGATCAGCTTTCCGGCCACCCCCAATCCGTCTGCCAGGGTGGCGTAGGGCATTTCCATCCCCCGCCGGATGCCCATACAGTAGATGTAGTATCCCCCATTGAGTACCAGCCCCGCCAGGGAGACCAGCATGGAGAAAAAGAAGCTGATCCCGGTATTGGCGGGCAGCGCGTACAGCATCGCCTCCAGCGCGGCGGGATCATCACTGAGCAGAGCGTCATAGTACCGCCCCACCAGACCATAAGAATAGAACAGTGATCCGCCCTCCACCAGATCGGATACCCGCTCCAGCACAAAGACAATAACCATCACCAGCAGCGTAACCCGCATAGGCGGAACCTTTGCGCCCTGTATGATCCGCCTGGCTTCCTCCTTGATTGTCCCACGATTTATCATGGAATGGACCCTCCCAAAACAAAATTTCCCTCAAATTGTTGGAATTTCATGCTATCATATCATGTTTTTCCCGCAAATGCAAGCGGCATGGAATTCTACCAATTTGTTGCTGTCTTTGGAAACAAACTTCCATATTACCTGTCAAATCCACATAAAAATCATAAAAAGCGCAAAAAATTTCTTTACACGGCGCATAAATGGGAGTATGATGGATGGGTGTAAATTTCCCATGCCGGCCAAGAACCTCTATATATAGATGGAGGACCCGGGATTTTGCCCTCCTGCAAGGCAAAAAACAGGGATGCTTGGCGTACTGCAAATTGATAAGTGTAAAAATCTGTATCCACAGCCGCCGCCCGGCATCCCAGGCTGTAAATACAGATGCTGAGAAGAAAATGAGGTGAAGATATGGCGCAAGCCTTTTTCGGCGGCATACATCCCAACGATCAGAAGGACCTGACCAACAAAAAGCCGATTGAGACCCTTCCGCCGCCTGCCCGTGTGGTGATTCCCATGTCGCTGCACATCGGCGCGCCCTGTACCCCCTGTGTATCGGTGGGGGACGAGGTAATGGTGGGTCAGAAGGTAGGGGACGCTCCGGCCTTCGTCTCCGCTCCCGTTCACGCCAGTATTTCCGGAAGGGTGTCGGCGGTAGAGCCCCGCATCCATTTCTCCGGTGTGCCGGTGATGAGCGTGGTGATTGAAAACGACTTCAACGAAACGCTCTATTGGGGTCTCTCTCCTGCCTCAGACCCTGACAGCCTCACCCCCGAGCAGCTTTCCGCCCTCATCAGGGAGGCCGGCGTCGTAGGCATGGGCGGGGCCACCTTCCCCACCCACGTCAAGATTTCCTCCGGCCTGGGAAAGGTGGACACGGTGATTGTCAACGCCTCGGAGTGCGAGCCCTGCATCACCAGCGACCACCGCGTCCTTCTGGAGCATCCCGACGAAGTCCTGGGCGGTGTGAAGCTCCTGGCCCGGATTTTCGGCGTGGACCGGGTCCATATCGCCATTGAGCAGAACAAGGCCAACGCCGCCGGGATGCTGAAGCTGAAAATCGAGGAGGAGAAGGCGCCCGCCGTGGTGGACGTTCTGCCCACCCGCTATCCCCAGGGCGCGGAGAAGCAGCTGTGCCAGTCTGTTACCGGCCGCCAGGTGCCCCCCGGGGCTCTCCCCGCCGCCATCGGCTGCGCGGTGTTCAACGTGGTCACCACCATGGCCATCTACAACGCCGTCTACCACGGCAAGCCGGTAACCCACCGGGTTGTAACCGTCTCCGGCTCCGGAGTCAACGAGCCGAAAAACCTTCTCTGCCCCATCGGCACGCCCATCGCCGACCTGCTGGACGCCTGCGGCGGCGTGAAGCAGGAGACCTTCAAAATCCTGATGGGCGGCCCTATGATGGGTCACGCCCAGTTCGATATGGCCGCCCCCATCGGCAAGGGCACCAACGCCATTCTGGCCTTTGCGGCCAAGGAGGAGCGCACGGTGGAATACCCCGCCTGCATACGATGCGGCAAGTGCATCTCCGTGTGTCCCATGCACCTCCAGCCGGTGTTTCTCTATCAGTACGAGGCCGCCGGGATGCTGCCCGAGCTGGAAGCGGCTCACGTGATGGACTGCATTGAGTGCGGCGTGTGCAGCTACATCTGCCCCGGCCGGCTCCATCTGGTCCAGGCCTTCCGGGCAGGCAAGCAGAAGCTCAGCAACGCCAAAGCCGCCGCCAAGGCTGCCGCTGACGCGGCCAAAGCGGCGGAAGAGAAAGAGAAGGAGGGCTGACCGTGGATTATAAAGCCTTGAATCTTATCGGTTCCTCCTCCCCCCACATCCGCACCCGTGACGGCGCGGGTCACATTATGGGGGAGGTACTCATCGCCCTGGTGCTGCCCCTGGCCTTTGGGGTGTACAACTTCGGCCCCCGTGCCCTGGCGGCGGCGGCGGTGAGCGTGGCGGGTTGCTGCGCTTTCGAGCTGCTCTGCCGCCTGCTGCTGCATAAAAACAACACTCTGGGGGACCTGAGCGCGGCCGTCACCGGCCTGCTCATCGCCATGGTCTCCCCCGTCACCACCCCCTATTGGATTCTTCTGACCGGCGATTTCTTCGCCATCGTGGTGGTCAAGCAGCTCTTTGGCGGCGTGGGCAAGAACTTCCTGAACCCCGCCCTGGCGGCCCGGGCCTTCATGCTCTCCTGGGCCGGCGAGATGACCACCTGGGTCGGCCCCAGGACCTCCGTTCCCCTCCTGGGCGTCATCGATGCGGAGACCTTCCCTACCCCCATGTCCTATCTCCACGGCAACGACCTCTCCGGCCTGATGAAGGTCACCGACCTGCCCAAGATGTTCGTCGGCCTGGTAGGCGGCTCCATGGGTGAAGTGAGCGCCATGCTTCTCCTCCTTGGCGGCCTGTTCCTCCTGTGGCGGAAGGTCATCACCTGGTATATTCCCGTCAGCTATATCGGCACGGTAGCCGCCCTGACCTTCCTCTTTCCCCGGGGCAACGACCCCCTCCAGTGGATGCTGTGCAACCTCCTGGGCGGCGGCCTGATGCTGGGCGCCATCTTCATGGCCACCGACTACGTCACCTCCCCGGTGAGCCATCTGGGCCAGGCCATTTTCGGTGTGGGCTGCGGCCTCATCACCGTATTTATCCGCTATTTCGGCTCGTACAACGAGGGCGTGTGCTACGCCATCCTGATTATGAACCTGACCGTATGGCTCATCGACAAGAACATTAAGCCCCGCCGCTTCGGCGTAACCCGGGAGCGCAGGCCGTCCAGACGGTCCGGCCGCGCGAAAAAGGAGGCCGTCAGGAAATGAACAGGAAAAATGAACCCGCCTCCCCCCGTTCCTCCAAACCGGCCCTTTCTTTGGACCCCCGGTATATTCTCCGCATCACCGGCGTTCTCCTGGTCATTTGTCTGATAACGGCCCTGCTCCTGGGCGCCGTCAACGCCGTCACCAAGCCCCGCATTGACGCCCTCCAGGCGGAGAAGATCCGCGCCGCCATGTCCCTGGTGCTGGAAGCGGATGAATACCTCCCCATCCAGTTGCAGAAGGACCTCAGGGACGTTCAGTCCGTTTCCGAGGCCCGCACCGGCGGCAGGACGCTGGGCTACGTCGTCCAGGTGACCTCCAACGGCTCCCAGGGCGAGATGCAGATGATGGTGGGCGTGGATGTGGATAACCGCGTCACCGGCGTATCCGTCATCAAGCACAGCGAGACGCCCAATATCGGCACCAAAGTCGTGGCCGACCAGTCCGTCCTAGACCGGTTCATTGGCATGGATCACGCGCACGGCGAGATCACCGTCAACTCCGGGACCAACCGTTTTGACGGCATATCCGGCGCGACGGCCAGCTCCAAAGGCGTGGCCGCCGGGGTAAACACCGCCCTGACCGCCGCTTATGAAGCAGCGTCCGGACAGGTTAAATAAGGAGGGCTGACAGCATGAATATAGGAAAGCAACTCAAGGACGGGCTTCTGACCCAGAATCCGGTGCTGGTCCAGCTCTTAGGCATGTGTTCCACCCTGGCCATCACCACCACCGTCTCCAACGGCATCGGCATGGGCCTTTCGGTAACCATTATCCTGACCCTCTCCAACATTTTCATTTCCCTGCTCCGCAGGATCATCCCCGAGCAGGTGCGCATCGCCTGCTATATCGTAGTCATCGCCGGTTTCGTCACTATGGTCGACCTCCTGCTCCAGGCCTTTTTCCCCGACATCGCCGAGAGCCTGGGCGTCTTCATCCCCCTCATCGTGGTCAACTGCATCATCCTGGCCCGCGCGGAGTCCTTTGCCAGCAAGTCGAAGCCCCTGCCCGCCGCCATCGACGGCATCTGCCAGGGTCTTGGCTATACCATGATCCTTCTGGTGATGAGCGCCATCCGTGAGCTGCTGGGTGCGGGCACCCTCAACGGCGTACGCGTTTTTCCTGCGGAATACGCGGCCAATATCCTGATTCTCCCTGTGGGCGGCTTTCTGACCCTGGGTTGTCTCATCGCCCTGATGCAGTGGATTCAGCGAAAGGTCAAAGGAGGGAAATAACCGATGGAGTGGACTACCTTATTCAACATTGCTTTAGGCGCGATTCTCATCAACAACTTCATTTTTTCCCAGTTCCTTGGCATCTGTCCCTTCATGGGCGTGTCCAAAAAGATGGATACTGCCGCAGGCATGGGTTTCGCGGTTATCTTTGTCATGGGCCTGGCCTCCGCCCTGTGCTATCCGGTAAACCTCCTTCTGAACGCCCTGGGTCTGAAGTATATGCAGACGGTTGCCTTTATTCTGGTCATCGCGGCTCTGGTGCAGTTGGTGGAGATGTTCCTGAAAAAGACCATTCCCACCCTCTATCAGGCCCTGGGCGTCTACCTCCCTCTTATCACCACCAACTGCGCCGTCCTGGGCGTGGTGCTGCTGAACGTGCAGGAGGGGTACAACTTCATTGAGTCCGTGGTCTATGGCATTACCGGCGGCGCGGGCTTTCTGCTGGCCATTGTCCTCTTTGCCAGCATCCGGGAGCGCCTGGAGTTTGCCGACCCGCCCAAGGCCTTCAAGGGCTTTCCCATTGCCCTGGTAGCCGCCGGCCTCATGGCCCTGTGCTTTATGGGCTTCCAGGGCCTGAAAATCTTCTGATGGCGAAAACCTGAGGATTCCCGGCCATTCCAAGAACCGGTTCCCGTTCCCCGCAAAGCGTTTTTTCAAGATATCCGTTCTTGAAAAGGCGGCTGAACTATTTTGCCGCCTGCGGGCGGCAAACTCCGGGAGGCTTTTCCGCCTTGCGGAGAGAGGAGGAAAATTTTGAATATTTTCTATGCTTTTTTGACTCTGGGCGTACTGGGCGGCGTCTTCGGACTGGTGCTGGCCGTGGCGTCCAAGGTCTTCGAGGTCAAGACGGACCCCAAGCTGGACCTGATCCTGGACTGTCTGCCGGGAGCCAACTGCGGCGGCTGCGGCTATCCCGGCTGCGCCGGCTGTGCGGCGGCCATTCTGGCCAAAAAGGCCCCGGTCAACGCCTGTCCCAGCTGCTCAGGCCTCCAGACCAGCCGCATTGCGGCGGTGATGGGCGTGGAGGTCAAGGCCCAGGAGCGCCGTGTGGCCTTTGTCCGCTGCAACGGCGGCAGCCGGGCCAGCCGGAAGTTTGAGCGCTATGTG
>JAAZZJ010000017.1:0-16393 GCA_014237695.1 Oscillospiraceae bacterium
TTTCCGGTCTATCGTCAGTGCTTTGGGCCGATGCCGGTGCTTACTCCTGCGCACGGTTCTACCGATGGTGCTGGTTGCCTCGCGGCACTCGGCACGAGGGTCTGGCGTTTTGGGTGCTTTTGGGCGGCTGGTCCTCCTATTCCACAATGGGACGCAGGCCCTCTATGGTCAGTTGCATCCCTAAACGGAAGCCTAACGCGAAGCTGTCAAGATAACCGGCGTTTTCTATGTCCGTGGTTGCGCTCCAGAGAGCGTCAAATTCTTCGAGGGTCAGACGGTCCTTTACCGCTTGGATCACTTTCGCTGATCCCTTGACCGCCCGGCGCTCCGCTTCCGATGAACAGGGGCCATTCATTAGGTCAAACAGAGTTTCCATCAGTTGGTTCATTTTAAGCACTCCTTTCGGTTTATGAGATGAACTCATGTTTAGTATAATGGTTTCATCTCATATTGTCAAGATGTTTGGAGGCAATATGGCAAATTTTGCGGAAAGAATTAAGGAATTACGCCGCGAGCGCGGAATGACGCAAGCGGCATTGGCGGAAATCATTGATGTCCGTCAGGATTCCGTATGCATCTATGAAAAAGGAAAGAACTACCCGGAGGTCCGAAGGCTTCTCATTTTAGCGGACTATTTCGGCGTATCCCTCGACTACCTGGTAGGCAGAACGGACAATCCGGAGATCAACCGTTAGAGCGAAACCCCGTAGATGGCTCTGCCCCTTTGAAAGGGCGTCAGCTGTGCGGCGGCCTGCGGCCGCCAGCAAGCCTGGGGCCGCCTTCGGCGGCCTAACGGCCGGAGTAGGTCGATTGCCAGACCACTAGATCAGATGCCCGAAGGACTGGAGGTTCACGCGGCACCGCAGCTCTTCATTTTATCCCAATGTCCGCAAACCCCTCGCCGAGGCTGGCCGCCGAACAGGCGGCCCCGAGAACGGGATTCTTAAACCGTAGGTTTAAGTGACTTTTTGGGTACTTTTTGTTCACACAAAAAGTACCCGAGGGGTCCGGGGGCGAGAAGCCCCCGGGGTATCGAATAGAAACGACCACCCCCCGCGCCGGAGGCGCGGCAGAAGAAAGGATGACAAGAATGGAAGCAATATCGAAACTGATCGCCAAAGACCTGTTAAAGATCAAAGCCGTCTTCTTCCGGCCGGAAGAGCCCTTCACCTGGGCCAGCGGCATCAAAAGCCCTGTCTACTGTGACAACCGCCTCACCCTCACCGCGCCGGAAGTGAGAAACGACGTGGAGACCGCCCTTGCGGAAACCATCCGGAAGGAATACCCCTCGGTGGAAGTCCTCATGGGCACCTCCACCGCAGGCATCGCCCACGCCGCCATCACCGGACACATCATGGGCCTCCCCATGGGATACGTCCGCTCCGGAAACAAGGACCACGGACGGCAGAACCAGATCGAGGGCAGGCTGGAGAAGGGCCAGAAGGTGGTCGTGGTGGAGGACCTCATCTCCACCGGCGGCAGCGTCATCGAGGTGGTCAACGTCCTCCGGGAGGCCGGGGCGGAGGTTCTGGGCGTGGTGAGCATCTTCACCTACGGCATGAAAAAGGGGCTGGAGCGGCTGGCGGCGGCGGACGTGAAGAACGTCAGCCTCACCACCTTCGACGTCATCGCTCAGGTGGCGGCGGAGGAAAACTATATCCGCCCGGAGGACATCGCAAGGCTCATCGCTTTCCGGGATGATCCTTCGGACGAAAGCTGGATCGGAGGAGGCAAATAAGATGGAAAACGTGAGAAGCCTGATCGACATTTTGGAGCTGTCCACCCAGGAGATCGATGAACTGGTGGAGGTGGGGACTAAGATCATCGAGGACCCCGCCGCCTATGCCCACAAGTGCGACGGAAAAATTCTGGCCACCCTGTTCTTTGAGCCCTCCACCCGGACCCGGCTGAGCTTCGAGTCCGCCATGCTGAGTCTGGGGGGACAGGTGCTGGGATTCTCCGAGGCCTCCAGCTCCTCTGCCGCCAAGGGGGAGAGCGTGGCGGACACCGTGCGCACCGTGTCCTGCTACGCGGACATCATCGCCATGCGCCACCCCAAGGAGGGCGCGCCCCTGGTGGCCGGCAGGCACTCCCTGGTGCCCGTCATCAACGCCGGGGACGGCGGCCACAACCACCCCACCCAGACCCTTACCGACCTGCTGACCATCCACCATGAGAAGGGCCGGTTCGAAAACCTGACCGTGGGCTTCTGCGGGGACCTGAAGTTCGGGCGCACCGTCCACTCCCTCATCTCCGCCATGAGCCGGTACGCCGGGACGAAGATCGTCCTGGTCTCCCCGGAGGAGCTGAAGCTGCCCAGCTACGTCAAGAAGGAGGTCCTCCAGAAGAACGGCATCCCCTACACCCAGACCACCGACCTGGAAGCGGTCATGCCGGAGCTGGACATCCTCTATATGACCCGGGTCCAGCGGGAGCGGTTCTTCAACGAGGAGGACTACCTGCGCCTGAAGGACAGCTATATCCTCACGCCGGACAAGCTCCAGAACGCCAAGGCGGACCTGAGCATCCTCCACCCCCTGCCCCGCGTGAACGAGATCTCCGTTGCGGTGGACCAGGACCCCCGGGCGGCCTACTTCCGGCAGGTGCGGTACGGGCGGTATATCCGTATGGCGCTCATCATGAAGCTGCTGGGCATCCAGTAAGGAGGAAGACACGTTATGACCATTGATTCTATTAAGAACGGCATCGTCATCGACCACATCGCCGCCGGAAAGGCCATGGACCTGTACGCCATTCTGGGGCTGGGAGAGCTGGACTGCTCGGTGGCTATCCTGAAAAACGTCTCCAGCGGGAAGCTGGGGAAGAAGGACATCATCAAGATCGACACCATTCTGGATCTGGACTGGGATATCATCGGATATGTGGACCCCAACATCACGGTGAACATCATCAAGGACGGGCAGCGGCTGGAGAAGCGGCAGCTGAAGCTGCCGGAGCGGATCACCGGCGTCCTGCGCTGCAAGAACCCCCGGTGCATCACCTCCGTGGAGCAGGAGCTGCCCCAGGAGTTCAAGCTCACCGACCGGGAGAGGCGGATCTACCGCTGCCTCTACTGCGAGACCCAGGCGGGGAAATAAAATTCCACTTCCTTCTTGCCGCAGAGGGGAAAGTCTGCTATAATAACCGCAGCGCGGTTGTTCTTCATTTGAACAGATACTGCGGGACAGCGCCCTGCGCCCGCGCTGTCCCATAAAAATCATAGTTGTACCCATGCCTCCCGGGCCGCCAGGGCAGCCCGGGGGGACCGGCCGCTGTAAGAAGGGATGTGACTTCCATTAACACAGAACATGCGCGCAAGCAGAGAATCCTGATTGCGGACGATTCGGAGATGAACCGCTCCATCCTGGCAGACATGCTGGGGGAGGAATACGAGATCCTGGAAGCCGAAAACGGCCTGGAGGCGGTAAGCACGATTCAGAAGCACCACATGGAGATCGACCTGCTTCTGCTGGACATCGTCATGCCGGAGATGGACGGCTTTGAGGTGCTGACCGTCATGAACCGGAACAACTGGATTGAGGATATCCCGGTCATCATGATCTCCGCCGAGACCGCGCCCGCCCATATCGAGCGGGCCTACAACCTGGGGGTGACGGACTTCATCACCCGCCCCTTCAACGCCCTGCTGGTCCACCGCCGGGTGGTCAACACCACCCTGCTCTACGCCAAGCAGAAAAAGCTGGTGAGCATGGTCGCCGACCAAATCTACGAAAAAGAGCGGCAGAACACCCTGATGATCGACATCCTCAGCCACATCGTCGAGTTCCGCAACGGCGAGAGCGGCCAGCACGTTATCCACATCCGGATGCTGACGGAGCTGTTCCTCCGGCGCCTGGTGCTGAAAACCAACCGCTACCAGCTCTCTCCGGTGGACATCAACCTGATCTGCATCGCCTCCGCCCTGCATGATGTGGGCAAGATCGCCATTCCCGGGGAAATCCTCAACAAGCCCGGCCGGTTTACCGAGGAGGAATTCGCCGTCATGAAGGAGCATACCACCATCGGCTCCAACATGATGGAGGCCGAGCCCATTCACGGCTCGGAGCCCCTTATCAAGGTGGCCCGGGACATCTGCCGCTGGCACCACGAGCGCTGGGACGGCCGGGGATATCCCGACGGCCTCAAGGGGGACGACATCCCCATCTCCGCCCAGATCGTCGCCCTGGCCGATGTGTACGACGCCCTCACCAGCCCCCGGGTCTACAAGCCCGCCTTCCCCCACGAGAAGGCGGTGGAAATGATTCTGGGCAACCAGTGCGGCACCTTCAACCCCCTGCTGATGGAGATCCTGCAGGAGGTGGCCCCCGAGCTGCCGGAGCAGCTCCAGGCCCGGGACGAGAGCCGCACCGCCCAGCTGGAGATGCGCTCCGTAACCCAGGAGATGCACCACTACGAGGAGCTGTCCGCCTCCGAGCGGACCCTGCAGCTGCTGGAGCATGAGCGGATGAAGTACAGCTTCTTCGCCGCCATGAGCCAGGAGATCCAGTTCGAATACACCGTCAACCCCTCCATCGTGACCCTGAACACCTGGGGCGCCAACAAGCTGGGGCTGAAGGAGACGGTGATGGACCCCCTACATAACGACAGCGTCCGGGGCATCATGAGCGAGGAGAGCGTGGAGGGCCTGGTGGCCGCCCTGCGCAACACCACCCCGGCGCAGCCGGTGGTGAAGTACCAGTGCAAGACCGTCGTCGGCGGAGAGTCCCGCTGGTGCCGGATCATCGCCCGGGCCACCTGGAGCGCCGACGAGCCGCCGGAGTACACCGGGGCCATCGGCAAGGCCGTGGATATCCACGACTCCCAGATGAAGCTGGCCGCCCTGGAGCGGCTGGCCTCCCACGATCCGCTGACGGGGCTTCTCAACCACGCCAGCGCCAAAAAGCAGATCATTGAGCGCATCGAGGACCGGCCCGGCAGCCAGTTTGCCATGGTGATCTTCGATCTGGACCACTTCAAGAACGCCAACAATACCTACGGCCACATCTTCGGCGACAACGTGCTGAAGTTCCTGGCGGACCGGCTCCAGGAGGGCATCCGCGGCGCGGACATCGCCGCCCGGGTGGGCGGGGACGAGTTCCTGCTGTTCCTGGAGTACGGGGGCGAGCTGGACCCGGTCATCTCCCGTATTTACCACACCATTTCCGGCAGCATGTTCGAGGAGTTCCCCATCTGCCTGAGCATGGGCATCGCCCCCACGGACGTGGTGGGGACGGATTATGATGCCCTGTTCCACGCGGCGGACCAGGCCCTCTACAAGGTCAAGCGGTCCGGGCGGGGGCGGTACGCCTTTTATGACGAGAGTATGCGGGATATGCTCTCGGTGATTTCGCCGATTGAGGGCAGTCCGGACGCCGGAGAGGAATCCGGCGGGGAGAAAGGAGAAGACGAGCCATGACTTTGCAGGAATGCTACGCCGCCCTGGAGGGCGATTATCAGGGTGTGCTGGGCCGGCTGACCAGCGAACGGATGGTGCAGAAGTTCGTTCTCAAGTTTCTGAACGACGGCAGCTATGACCTGCTGCTCCGCTCCATGGCCGAGGAGAACTGGCAGGAGGCCTTCCGGGCCGCCCACACCATCAAGGGCGTGTGTCAGAATCTGGATTTTACCAGGCTCTACCGCTCCAGCAGCCAGTTGAGCGAGGCTCTGCGCAATGGATTCACCCCCGAGGCCCCTGCTCTGGCCGAGCAGGTCAAGGAGGACTATGCCCGGACTACGGCAGCCATCCGGGCTTTTCAGGAGTCCGCCGGCGCGTGAAGCCCCTCCGGTGAACACGATAGGAAGGAGGCCCGGCATCATGCGCGGGAAAGCGAAAGTCAAGACGACACAATTTCTGAAAACCAGCCTGATTCTGGTGCTGACCCTCAGCCTGGCGACCTTTACGTTTCTGGCGTTTTTTATGAGTCATCAGAGTGCCAGCACCATCCGGGAGGTCAGCCAGCTGTATATGTCCAGCATGGGGGACCAGATCTCCATGCACTTTGAGACCACCATCGGCCTGCGGCTGGATCAGCTGGTGGCCATGGTGCAGACCGGCCTGCCCGAGGCGGCCCATGCCAGCCAGGAGCAGGAGGAGGACCTGATTACCAACGCCAAGGCCCGGGATTTTACCCATCTGGCCTATTACCGCACGGACGGGTCCTTTGAAATGCTGTACGGCGCGGAGCTGGAGCTGACGGACCCGGGGCCCTTCATGGCCTCCGTCACCTCCGGGGAGAACAAGGTCGCCATCGGCAGCGACGCCCAGGGCAACCGGGTGATCCTCCTGGGGGTCCCCGCCACCCACGCTCCCACGGAGGAACACTCCTGCGCCGCCCTGGTGGCGGGGCTCCCGGCCTCCTATATCAGCGACACCCTGGCCCTGGAGGAGGACGGCAACCACGTCTATTCCTTCATCATCCGCAAGGACGGCAGCTTTGTCATCCGCACCGGGGACGCCTTCCGGAAGAGCTATTTTGAGCGGGTCCTCAGCCAGTACGACTCCGTGGACGGCAAGACCCCGGATCTGTACATCGAGGCCCTGTCCGACGCCATGGCCAAGGGGGAGACCTACTCCGACGAGGTCCGGGTCAACGGCGAGGCCCGGCAGGTATACTGCAACAAGCTGTCGCACTCCGAGTGGTTTCTGCTGACCTTTATGCCCTACGATGAGCTGGATACCATCGTCAACGGCTTCACAATCCGGTGGACCTATCTGGTGTTCGGCACCTGCGCGCTGGTGCTGCTGGTGCTGGTGCTGGTATTCCTGAAATACTTCCAGATGGCCCGGCAGCAGATGGAGGAGCTGGACCAGGCGCGGAAGGAGGCCGTCCGGGCCAACAAGGCCAAGAGCGAATTCCTCTCCAACATGTCCCACGACATCCGCACGCCCATGAACGCCATCGTGGGCATGACGGCCATCGCCACGGCCAACATCGACGACAACCAGCAGGTGCAGAACTGCCTGAAAAAGATCTCCCTCTCCAGCCGGCATCTGCTGGGGCTTATCAACGACGTGCTGGACATGTCCAAGATCGAGAGCGGAAAGCTGACCCTCAGCGTGGACCAGGTCTCCCTGCGGGAGGTGCTGGACAGCATCGTCAGCATCGTCCAGCCCCAGGTCCGGGCAAAGCGCCAGCATTTCGATGTGTCCATTCATGACATTTCCACGGAAAATGTGTGCTGCGACAGCGTGCGGCTCAACCAGATCCTGCTGAATATTCTGGGCAACGCCGTGAAGTTCACCCCCGACGGCGGGCGGATTGACGTATCCATGTACGAGGAGCCCTCGGACAAGGGAGAGAACTTCATCCGGATTCATTTCACCATCAGCGACAACGGCATCGGCATGACCCAGGAGTTCAAGGAACACATCTTCGAGTCCTTTGTCCGGGAGGACAACACCCGGGTCCGGAAGACCGAGGGCAGCGGCCTGGGCATGGCCATCACCAAGTACATCGTGGACGCCATGGGCGGTCTCATTGAAGTGACCAGCGCCCCGGGGGAGGGCACCTCCTTCCACGTGGCCCTGGATATGGAGAAGGCGGAGGTTCCGGAGGCGGACATGGTGCTGCCCAACTGGGCCATGCTGGTGGTAGACGACGACCGGCAGCTGTGCGAAAGTACGGCGGCATCCCTGAAATCCATCGGCATCCTGGCGGACTGGACCCTGGACGCGGAGAGCGCCCTGGAGAAGGTGGAGGCGGCCCACCGGCGGGGCGACCCCTACCACATCATTCTGCTGGACTGGAAGCTGCCGGGGATGGACGGCCTGTCCGCCGCCAGGGAGCTGCGCCGCCGTTATGGGGAGAACATCCCCATTTTGCTCATTTCCGCCTACGACTGGAGCGAGATCGAGGAGGAGGCCCGGGCCGCGGGCGTCTCCGGCTTTATCTCCAAGCCGCTGTTCAAGTCCACCCTTTTCTACGGGCTCAAGCCCTTTATGTCCTCGGAGGGAGAGACGATTCCGGACAAGAAGGAATCCCACCCCGACCTCACCGGCTGCCGGATACTCCTGGCGGAGGACAACGAGCTGAACTGGGAAATCGCGGAGGATCTGCTTACCGCCGAGGGGCTGGAGCTGGACTGGGCGGAGAACGGCCAGATCTGCGTGGAGAAGTTCCAGGCCGCCCAGCCGGGGCACTACGACGCCATCCTCATGGACCTGCGGATGCCGGTTATGACGGGCTATCAGGCCACGGAGGCCATCCGGAAGCTGGAGCGCCCGGACGGAAAGACCATTCCCATCATCGCCATGACCGCCGACGCCTTTGCGGAGGACGTGCAGAAGTGCCTGGACGCCGGGATGAACGCCCACGTGGCCAAGCCCATCGACGTGCGGGACGTGTGCAGGCTGCTGGCGAAGTTTATCAAGGGGCAGTAAATTCTTTTTCTCGAGAGAAAAAGAATCAAAAAGAGCTTTATGTTCGCGCCTGAGCCCATTGCGGTTCCTCAATTTTTCGCCCGGTGACGGAAGGATGCTGCTCATCGGAGAGCCGTATAACGGGATAAGAGAGCGCGGGACCTTTTGAAGGTCCCGCGCTCGTTTTCGCGTTATTGAGGGATTACAGCAGGGCTTCCGCGCCTCTGGAGAGGCGCTCCAGCCGGGCGGCGGCGTCCTCCTCGCCGCTGCCCCGGACGGAGAGGTAGATTTTCAGCTTCGGCTCCGTGCCGGAGGGGCGGACGATCACCTTCCCGGCGTCCTCCAGGCGGAACTCCAGCACGTCGGAGGGGATGAGGCCCGTGCCGTCGTTCAGATAGTCCGTCATTCCGTTGACCTTCCAGCCGGCGATCTCCACCGGGGGGGCGGTGCGGAGGGACTTCATGAGGGCGTCCATGGCGGCCATGCCGTCCTGGCCCTCGAAAGCCCTGCTCAGCAGGCCGTTGCGGTAGAAGCCGAACTTCTCATAGAGGGCGTTCATGGCGTCCAGCAGGGTCATGCCCTGCCCGGCATACCAGGCGGCGCACTCGCAGGCCAGCATGACGGCGTTCACCGCGTCCTTGTCCCGGACGTGGGCGCCGGAGAGGTAGCCGTAGCTCTCCTCGAAGCCGAAGAGATACCGCTCGGGATGGCCCTCCGCCTCCAGCAGGCCGATCTGCTCGCCGATGTACTTGAAGCCCGTCAGGGTCCGGCGCAGCTCCACGCCGTAGGACTGTGCAACCGGCGTTGCCATATCCGTGGAGACGATGGTGGTGACGGCCACCGGGTTCCGGGGCATGGTGTTCCGGGCGATGCGGGTCCGGCACAGGTAGTCCAGCAGCAGCACGCCCATCTCGTTGCCGGTGATGAGGCGGTAGCCCCCCTGACCGTCGGGCACCGCCGCGCCCATGCGGTCGCAGTCCGGGTCCGTGCCGATGAGCAGGTCCGGGTGGACCTCGCCGCACAGGCGCAGGCCCTCCTCCATGGCCTCCCGGATCTCCGGGTTGGGGTAGGGGCAGGTGGGGAAATGGCCGTCCGGGGCCTCCTGGGAGGGGACCACTGTCAACTCCGTTACGCCCATTTTTGCCAGCAGCTTTTTGACACACTCCAGGCCGGAGCCGTTGAGGGGGGTATAGACCAGCTTCAGCTTGCTCACGTCGTTGCCCGGACGCAGGGCCAGAACCGCGTCCACGAAGGCGTCCAGGCATTTGTCGGGGATGATCTGAATTTTGCCCTCCGCCGCGGCGGCATCGTAGTCCGCCAGCTTCACGCCGTCAAAGCAGTCCGTCTTCTCCATGGCAGCCAGGACCTTCTCCGCCGCCTCGGGGGTAATCTGGCAGCCGTCGGCGCCGTAGACCTTGTAGCCGTTGTACTGGGAGGGGTTGTGGCTGGCGGTGACGCAGATGCCTGCGCCGCAGCGGAGATACCGCACCGCCCAGCTCAGGGCGGGGGTGGGCTCCAGGCGGGGGTAGAGGTGGGCGGTGATGCCGTTGGCCGCCAGGACCCGGGCCGCCTCCCGGGCAAAGAGGTCCCCTTTGACGCGGCTGTCGTGGGCGATGGCCACGGACTTGGGGAGGTCCGTGGCGTTGAGGTAGTCCGCCAGTCCCTGGGTGGCACGGCGGACGGTGTAGATGTTCATCCGGTTGGTCCCGGCCCCCAGGACGCCCCGCAGGCCTCCGGTGCCGAAGGCCAGGTGGCGGTAGAAGCGGTCGGAGACGGCTTTCTCGTCATTCCGGATGGACTGAAGCTCCGCGGTCAGGTCCGGGTCCTCCCCGGCCCGGTCCAGCCAGAGGCGCAGCTGGTTTTCATAGGTCATGGTTCGTTCCTCCCTGGTTCGTTTTGGCAGCTGGGTCCAGCATAGCACAGGGCGGGGGAAATTGCAACCCGTACCACTGTATTCCTCTTCCCATGTCAGTCCACCTCGATCAGGTCATGTTCTTCCAGTTTAGCCGTTCCATCCTTGATAGCATCCAGCTTAGCTTTCAGATACCGGATATTGCTCTCACTGTAAAACGGATCCGCATCGGCGGTGATCTCGAAGGGGATACGGCGCTCCTGCTCGATCTTCTTGCAGCAGATGGTCAGGGCCGTGGTCAGAGTCATCCCCATGCGCTGACAGATGTCCTCCACGTTCTTTTTCAGCTGCTCATCCATACGAAAGTTTACGTTAACGCTTTGTGCCATAGGTCACACCTCCTTTTCACAGCCATTATAGCAAAATCGCAATGATTTGTAAAGCATTATCATTACACCTTCTTCCCGGATTTATCCCATTGACGAACGGTCTATTTTCCCGTATAATCGGGACAGAAGGAAAACACAGAAAATTTTGTTTGGGAAGGTGTTTACTATGCCTGCTTATCAGCTCATACCCACCTGCAAGGACTATATCTGGGGAGGCCAGCGGCTGAAAACCGATTTCGGCATCCAGAGCGATCTGAATCCTCTCTCTGAGGCGTGGGTCCTCTCCTGCCACCCCGACGGCCCCTCCGTGCTGGCGGACGGCCCCGATAAGGGGATGACCCTCCGCGCCTGGCTGGACAAGGCCGGGAAGGAAGCCCTGGGGACCGCCTGCGAGGCCTTCGAGGACTTCCCCATGCTCATCAAGCTCATCGACGCCAAAAAGGACCTCTCCATCCAGGTCCACCCCTCCGACGCCTATGCCCTGGAGCATGAGGGTCAGTACGGCAAGACGGAGATGTGGGTGGTGCTGGATGCCGAGCCCGGCGCGTCCCTCTACTACGGCTTCAACCGGGAGGTCAGTCTGGAGGAGTTCTCCAGCCGCGTCTCCGACGGCACCCTGACGGAGGTGCTGCGGAAGGTGCCCGTGAAGCCGGGAGACGTGTTCTTCATCCCCTCCGGCACCCTCCACGCCATCGGCGCGGGGCTGGTGATCGCGGAGATCCAGCAGAACTCCAATGTCACCTACCGGGTCTTCGACTACGGCCGCCTGGGGGCGGACGGAAAGCCCCGGCCCCTCCATGTGGAGAAGGCCCTTGCGGTGACGGACCGCCGTCCCGCTCCGGCGCTGGACTTCGGGGACCATCTGGGGGACTGCCGGTACTTCACCACCGACGGCCATCAGGGGGATTTCCGGGGCGACTGTGACGGGACGTCCTTCCACGCCCTGCTGTTCACCGATGGCCAGGGCTCCCTGACCTGCGGCGGCGAGACCCGGGAGGTCAAGAAGGGCCAATGCTGGTTCCTTCCTGCCGGGAGCGGCGAGTATCAGGTGACGGGGGATTTGCGGACGCTGGACGCCTATCTGACGCCCCAGTGATGTTGACAAGCGGCCCGGGTACATGACGTACCCGGGCCGCTTCTTCTGTTTACAGGATCACTTCCATCCCGATTTTCTGCGTCTGGAGGCCGCATTTTTCATAAAATCTCATGGCCTCCGGGTTGCAGGACCAGACGTTCAGAGTCACGTTGTAGCACCCAAGGGACCGGGCAAGGTCCAGCACCGCCCGGTAGAGGGTTCCGCCCACACGCTTCCCCCGGCAGGCCTCGTCCACACACAGGTCGTCCAGATACAGGCTGGTAAAGTCCTCCATGGCGGTCTCGCCCCGGTGGGGCTGGATCACGCAGAAGGCATAGCCCTGAACGGTCCCGGTTTCGTCCTCCGCCACCAGAATGGGGCGGGAGGGGTCCGTCAGGAGGACGGCCAGCTCTTCGTCCGTGTATTTCCGTCCGCCCGCCCGGAAGAGGTCCGGACGGCCCTGATGGTGGACCCGGCACACCTGAAGCAGCAGGTCCCCCAGACGGGGGATATCCCCCGTTTCCGCTCTGCGGATGTTCATCGTGTTTCCTCCCTCCCGGGGATCAGGTCCCCGATCAGCTCCGTCACCGCCGCGCCCCCCAGCAGCAGTCCCGCCACCGGCGGCACCCAGGGGACGCTCCCGGGGACGCTCCGCCGTCCCGGCGGCGGGTCCTCCAGAGGGGCGCAGTACGCCGGCTCCTCGGGGCTGTAGACCACCTTCAAGTGCCGGATGCCCCGGCGGCCCAGCTCACGGCGCATGACGCGGGCCAGCGGACACCCGCGGGTCCTGCTCAGATCCGTCACCTCCAGCAGGGAGGGGTCCAGCTTGTTCCCCGTGCCCAGGGCGGAGAGGATGGGGATGCCCCGCTCCAGAGCCTGACAGATCAGGTCCACCTTGCAGGCCACCAGGTCGATGCAGTCTACGATGAGGTCGTAGGGGCCGAAGAACCGGTCCGCCTCTCCCCGGTCGTACTTGCCCACGACGGGGTGGGTCACGCAGGCGGGGTTGATGTCCAGCACCCGCCGGGCCATGACCGCCGCCTTGGCCCGGCCCACGGTGGAGTCCAGAGCCCCCAGCTGGCGGTTGATGTTGCTCTCGCCGTAGGCGTCCTGATCGATGAGGGTCAGCTCCCCCACACCGGAGCGGGCCAGACACTCCGCCGCCCAGCTGCCCACGCCTCCCAGTCCCACCACGCACACGTGGGACCGGGCCAGCTTCTCCAGAGCGGCGGGGCCAAGGAGCATCTCGTTTCGCAAAAAACGTTCTGACATGAATATATGCCTCCCTGCAGGAAAACCGGCCCCGGAAATCTGCTCCGGGGCCGGCGCGATCGCTGCTGCTGTTATCCGACCAGCTTCATGCCGCCGGCGTTGGCCTCGGCGGTGATGCTGTCGGTGAGCTGGGTCTGCCACTCGCTCTGGGCGGCGCTGCGCAGAGCGTTCTCGCAGGCGTAGTGCCAGTACGGGGTGTCGCCGTAGCCCACGAAGTACATCACGTGAGCGCCGGTGCCGGAGTAGTAGACCACGCCGGTGTCCCCGGCCTTGCGGCCCTCCTCATAGCACCAGTCCTCAAAGGGGGCCATACGGCCCTTGGGCACGTTCTCATAGAGGCCGCCGTTGGTGTTGCTGCCGCCGTCCTTGGAATGCTCCTCCGCCAGGCTGGCAAAGCCGTCCTCGGTGCCGTCCCAGCTGTCCAGAATCTCCTGGGCCTTGGCGGTGAGCTGCTCCTCGGTGGCAGTCTCCCCCTCGGGGAGGTCCAGGCTGTCCCCCGTCACCAGGATGTGACGGACGCTGTAGTCCAGAGCCTCATTCCGCTCCCGGCTGTTGAACACGGCCACATAGTACCGGCTGCCGGACTCATCTTCGATGACGTCTGCATCGCCGGAGGTCCGGGCCTCGTCAAAAAGCCATTCACCGCACACGCTGGAAGCGCTGGGAGTGCTGGTGGAATACGTGGCGTCATGCTCCTCCGCCAGCTTCTCCAGATCTCCGCCGGACTTGTAGGCGTCCAGGATCTCACCGGCTGCGGCCTTGGCGGCCTCCATGGCGGCGGTCTTCTCCTCCTCGGTGGCCTCGATGGTGTTGCCCTCGTCGTCGGTCTTGGCCTCGGGAGCGCCGGAGATGGTGACATAGGCGGCGTCGATCAGGTCATAGGAGTTCTTATTTTCCTCGTAATAGGCCTGGATCTCCTCGTCGGTGTAGATAAAATTCTTATCGCTGTACTGGGTGGCGTACTTGCTGGCAAGGATCTGGTCCTCGATGCAGGACTCGAAGATGCCGGAGGTCATGGTGGGACCGTAGACCGCTTTCAGGTAGGAGCCGTAGCCGTAGCCCGCGGCGGAGGCGTTGGCCTTCATGCCGTCCACATTGGCCTTCAGGGTCTCCCGGTCGGCATCGTCCAGGGTGATGTTCGCCTCCTTGGCGGCGGTCTTGGCGGCGTGGATGAACTTCATGGCGTTCATGGCCTCGCTCTTGAAATAGTCGTTCCAGGTCTGGGTCTCGTCGTAGGACTGGCTCTTCAGGCTCTGGAGGTACTCCTGGCCAAACATGGAGGCGTAGTTGTTGCACACCTGCTGGTAGTAGTAGGCCACCTGGGGTACGGTGTACTTCTCTCCCCCGATGACGGCGGCGGTCTGATTGCGCTGGATGATGCCGGAGTTATAGACCACCAGGGCAATGGCAACCACCACGAAAACGGCGGCAACCACACTGTAGAGGATGTTGGACTTGCGCTCGGCGGCCCGCTGCTCGGCGGCCCGGGCCGCTCTGGGGTCCACCCCGCCGCTGGCCGAAAATTCCTGACGCTTTTTCTTTTCTCTGGATGCGCTCATGTGTTGTTCATTCCTTCCAAACTTTTCTGCCGCCGGGAGTGGGATATGGCGGCGATCAACTTTTTGATTTGCCCGGCGGGACAGCTGTCCCGCACGCGCCTGCCCGCAGCACGGCATTCCGCCGGGGGCCGGACAGGCCCGTGGGCTCAACAAACCATAGTATACTCGAATATGCCCTGTTTCGCAAGTAAAAGTTCTGTGAATACGCAGATTTTTTCTTCCAACGCCTCCCGGACGGCTATCCCGCCCAGGCCAGGGCGGTTCCGGCGGCCTCCGGCACCCCCTCCGGGTCCCAGAAGTGGTCGTTCCGCCGCAGAAAATCACTGGTTACATTAAAATACATATGGGCCAGGGCGGGAGGAACCCGGGAAGAGGCCACCGGGTCGTCCCAGGTTACGTCCACGGCATACCACTCCTCTTCCAGCTGCACCAGATTCCAGGCGTGGTCCGCCGTGCCGCCGTGGGAGCTTCCCTCCACCGTGAGGCACTGGATGCCGCACAGCTCCATCAGCAGCCGGAAGGTGGAGGCGTAGCCCAGGCAGATGCCCTTCCGGCCTGTGAGAAAGCCGTAGGGGTTGTCGTTGTGGGGAATAGGCTCTCCCACGGGGCCGCTGCTGAGGGCTCCGGGGTCGTACTCCGCCCAGGCCAGCATCCAGTCGTGGAGGGCCAGCTCCCGTTCATATTCCGTCAGGTCCGCGGCGGTGAGGGCGGGGATCTGGTCCAGCACGGCCAGGATCTCCAGGTCCTCCGGATACAGGCCCGTCCGGTCCCCGGAGGTCCAGGCGTCAACAATGCGGGAGCGGTCATAGGACCAGGGTTCGGGCGGGGGAGGCGGTTCGGGTTCGGGTTCGGGGTCCGGCTCCGGGGTCGCTTCCGGGCCGGGGTCCGGCTCGGGAACGGGTTCGGGGTCCGGTTCCGGTTCCTCCGGCTCTTCCGGCTTCTCCGGCTCCTCCGGCTCCGGGACAGGCGCGGGCTCCGGTTCGGGGGAGGGCGGGAGGTCCGCCGCGGCGGATGAGGGGACGGAGGGCGGCTCCTCCGGCTCCGGCGGGGGGAGGAGGAAGCATCCGGCCAGCGCGTCACGGGCCGCGTCCTGGTCCGGGACGATGAGCAGCGCCGCGTACTGCCCCCGCTCTGCCGTGGCGGCTCCCTCCGCGATCGCGTACTGCTCCGGGGCGTAGCCCGCGAAGGCCCCGGCCCGGGCATAGGCATAGTCCTTCAGGGCTTTGAGGGCGTCCCGCAGGTTTTCCTCCTCCGCCATGCGCAGGACCACGACCTCCTGGGCGCTGACGCCCCCGGCGTAGAGGACCGCGCCGTCCGCCACATCCGCCGGGTCGATGCCCAGGGTGTCCCGGAGATAGGGGGCAAAGTCCCCGCCGTCACAGGTGAGCGCGTATCCCTCCAGCGGGGGCTGGGAGTCCCATACGGCCCGGGCCATCTGGACGGGGGTCCAGGCGGTCCCGGCAGGCTCCTCCGGCTCCCTGCCGCAGGCGGTCAGGAGGCACAGGGACAGGATCAGGAGAAGGACGGTTTTCCTCTGCCGGTTCACGGGTCTTCCTCCTCCAGGCGGTTGGGGATCATGTCCCGCCGCTCCGCCTGCTTGGCGCTGTTCCAGGCGGCGGGTTCGCTGATGCAGTAGCCGCCCATTTTCCGCAGCTCCCGGCGGCGGTGGAGGGTATAGCGGAGGTCCACGTGGTCCTCATGGACCTCCATATACAGCTTGTCTATAGCGCTGGCGGGGTGGCGGCGTGTGATAAGGCGGATGCAGGCGTCCTGCTCTTTTTCCGGCAGGGGGCCGTTGACGACGATGATCTGCATATGGAGGCTCCTTTCCCTTTTTCTTTTTCCGGAGGGTATTATATAAGATATCCGGGGGAATTGCAAGGGGGT
>JAAZZJ010000017.1:16403-16664 GCA_014237695.1 Oscillospiraceae bacterium
CCCTGGCCTCGCCGCAGGCGGCACCTGCCCCGGCGCAGCCAGAGGAGAATTTTATGAAAAGGTGGTAAACTACCCATGATTCAGAAAGAGCAGAAGACCTCGATCATCCAGTCCAACCGCACCCACGAGACCGACACCGGTTCCCCGGAGGTCCAGGTTGCCATTCTCACCGAGCGGATCAACCAGCTCACCGAACACCTGAAGGTCCACATCCACGACAACCACAGCCGCCGGGGCCTCTATAAGATGATCGGTAAGCGC
>JAAZZJ010000180.1 GCA_014237695.1 Oscillospiraceae bacterium
GCGCCTATGGCTGCCTTGGTCTGGGCACCTGCGTCCAGGCCTGCAAGTTTGACGCCATCCACATCAACGCCCACGGCGTAGCCCAGGTGGACCAGAACAAATGCACCCACTGCATGCAGTGCGCCAAAGCCTGCCCCCGCAACGTAATTACGGACGTTCCCTACGCCTCGGACATCATGGTCCCCTGCGGCAACCGGGATAAAGGCCCCTCCGCCAAATCTCTGTGTACCGTCAGCTGTATTGGCTGCCGCCTGTGTGAGAAGAACTGTCCCGCCGGAGCCATCACCGTGACGGATAACAACGCCTCCATCGACTATACAAAATGCACCTCCTGCGGCATCTGTGTCGAGAAGTGCCCCAGGAAGCTGATTACCGACATTCACGCCACCGGCAAGGTAGAGCCGGTTGCCTGACTGATGCTCTGCATGTTTCACGTGAAACATTCTGGTTTTTCGTAAGCCGGATGTTTCACGTGAAACATTTTTTCGCCGCCTTCTCCCTCCCACACCACAGCCGCCAGCGTCCGCGCTGCCTGCGGCATCATTTTTCTTACTATTGAGGTTGTCTATGCGCTGTGTTTTAATCACCGGCATCCCTGCCGCCGGAAAGAGTACCCTTGCAGGATATCTGGGAGAGCAGCTCAATCTGCCCGTTCTCTCCAAGGACCGGGTCAAGGAACTTCTCTATGACATCGTAGGTTTCCGGTCCCGTGCCGAAAAGGTCCGGCTAGGCACCGCCGCCATGGAGATCATGTACTATGCTGCGGAACAGCTGATGCTCTGCGGCCGGCAGTTTATCATGGAAAACAATTTTGAAAATGTCTCTCGGAAAGGTCTTCTGGATATTCTGGACCGCCACGACTGTCAAGCGCTCACTGTCACCCTGACCGGAGACTATCAGATTATTTACCATCGCTTCCTGGCACGGAACCAAAGCCCGGACCGCCACCGCGGCCATGTCGTCAATACCCAATACCCGGAAATCAGCCCCTCCGCCTCTCCGGCGGAAATTACCTTTGCAGATTTCACTGCCGGGATTGCCGCCCGCGGCATGGATACCTTTTCCGCAAACGGTCCGCATATCGTGGCAGATACCTCCGACTTTGACCAATTTGACCGCAGAGCGCTCCTGGAGAGTGTTCGCGAGTTTCTGAGGTCTTGACGGCTGATATTTCAGGTTCTATTATTGAGTGCTTTTTCCAAAGGGGAAATGTTTCACGTGAAACATTTCCCCTTTTTGCTTCTATCGTTTAAGCAAGTGAAAAAGAAGTACAGTCAGCGAAGTTAAAATGTGCAGCTGCCGGAACTTCCTGCTTGCACAACATTTCATCACATGTTATAATTTCTCCATCCTTATATAGTGAGGTGAAGGCCATGAGACCCTGTCTTCGAGATAACTGCCCGGCGCAGTTGAGAAACTGACAGCAGACCGCGCCGGGTCTGGCTTTCCTATGTGCTGTCAGTTGACTGCGCCGGACCGCAATCCATTGATTATGACGGAAAGGAACAGTTATCATGACGCAGAACGATTTATACTTACAGTGGCTGTCAGAGGAGCAGGCCGCTTACATCCACGGGTGGGATTTCTCCCACATTCAGGACCGCTATGAAGAGTGTCAGAGTCTCCCCTGGGACTACGGTCAGGCAGTTCATGACCTTCTTCGCCCCACGCATCGTATTCTGGATATGGACACCGGCGGCGGAGAGTTTCTCCTGTCTCTGGGGCATCCTCATTCCTTGACTGCCGCCACGGAGGGTTATCCTCCTAACATTGCTCTCTGCCGGAAGGTTCTTCTGCCCCTGGGGATTGACTTCCGGGGAGCGGATGGAGGAGGTCCGCTTCCCTTCCCTGACGAGAGTTTTGATTTGGTTCTCAACCGCCACGGGGATTATCTTCCTTCGGAGATACTTCGGGTTCTGAAACCCGGCGGCATTTTCCTGACGCAGCAGGTAGGCGCGGAAAACGACCGGGATCTGGTGGAGCTTCTTCTGAATCCTGCACCGCCGCTTCCCTTTCCGGAGCAATATCTGGATATTGCCCGGAAAAAGCTGGAGTTCCTTGGCCTTCGCATTCTGAAAGCACAGGAATCCTTTCAGCCTATCCGCTTCCGGGATACAGGCGCGTTGGTCTGGTTTGCCAGGATCATCGCCTGGGAGTTTCCTGGCTTTTCTGTAGAAACCTGCCGGGAACAGCTTCTGAGAGCGCAGGCACTTTTGGAGCGGGATGGGGTGATTCAGGGAACGGCCCATCGGTATTTTCTTGTGGCTGAGAAGGTAGGGTAGTTTTTTGGAGGGGCGGAATGTTTCACGTGAAACATTCCGCCCCCCCTACGTCTACCGTAGTGCCTCTCCGGCAGCATAGCTGCCGGAGCCTACGCTAAAAATGCGCCGCCGGCGCATTTTCTTCACGCTGCGGCGTGAAACATTCCGCCCCTCTACGTCTACCGTACTGCTCCTCCGGCAGCACAGCTGCCGGAGCCTATGCTGAAAATGCGCCACCGGCGTATTTTCTTCACGCTGTGGCACCCGGCTTCCTGTTTTTGCTCCCGGGCAGAGGGCACAGAGAGGGTTTGCCGCTTTCAAACAGAAAACAAAATAGGAAATTCGTAAAAATTTTCCTGTTCCCTGTTGAAATGTACGTTTTTTGTGATATACTACACTATATCTTTACTTTAATAATGGGGCGGCGCGCCCCTCTCCCGGAGGTGTTCTGTGGGCAAGATCGTTACTATTGTCAATCAGAAGGGCGGTGTGGGCAAAACCACTACTTGTGTCAGCCTGACGGCCGCCCTGCGGGAGATGGGCCAGCGGGTTCTGCTCTGCGACTTTGATCCCCAGGCAAACGCCACTTCCGGCATGGGTGTGGACAAGTCCCTGTCCCTGGGGATCTATGACGTACTTCTCAATGATGTGGAGCCGGAAAAACGGGTGGTCTCTACCCGGTACGGCGATGTTCTCCCCTCCTCCAAGGGGCTGGCGGGAGCCGGTGTTGAGCTGGTGGGCGTTCAGGACCGGGAGCATTTGCTCCGGCGGGCTCTGGAGCGGCTGGCGCCGAATTATGACTACATATTCGTGGACTGCCCCCCCTCGCTGGAGCTGCTGACCCTTAACGGACTGTGCGCCGCAGACAGCGCCCTGGTGCCGGTGCAGAGCGAATACTTTGCCCTGGAGGGGCTCAGCGACCTCATGTATACCATCCGGGCGGTACGGCGCAGCCTCAATCCCCAGCTGCAGCTGGAGGGAGTGCTGCTCACCATGTACGACAGCAGGACCAATCTGGCCTTGCAGGTGTCGGAGGAAGTCAAGCGCTTCTTTCCGGGAAAGGTGTACAGTACGGTTATCCCCCGGAACGTGCGGCTCAGTGAGGCCCCCAGTCATGGGAAGCCCATCAGCGCCTACGACAGGACCAGCCGGGGCTGTGAGGCCTACGCCGCTCTGGCGGAGGAGTTCCTGCGCAAGAATCAGAAGTAAACCGGAAGGAGGAATTTCCCTGTGGCTAAAGAAAAAGGAATGGGCAAGGGACTGAGCGCCCTGCTGGGGGAGGATTTTTCCGCCGATTTCTCCACACCGTCCTCTACCCTGCCCCTTTCCCAGATTGAGAGCTGTCAAAATCAGCCCCGGAAGAGCTTTGACCAAGAGAAGCTGGAGGAGCTGGCTGAGTCCATCCGTCAGCACGGAGTAATTCAGCCCCTCACCGTGCGGAAGCTGGCCAGCGGGTACTATCAGATTATCGCCGGAGAGCGCCGCTGGCGGGCCGCACGGCTGGCGGGGCTGGAGGAAATCCCGGCGGTTGTCATCGAGGCAGACGATCAGAAGGCCATGGAGCTGGCCATGATTGAAAACCTGCAGCGGGAGGACCTGAATCCCATTGAGGAGGCCGAGGGCTTCCGCGTACTGGTGGAAACCTACGGAATGACCCAGGAACAGGCGGCGGAACGGGTGGGAAGATCCCGGAGCGCCGTGGCCAACGCCCTGCGGCTGCTGGATCTGAATGTTTCCATCCAAAAGCTGGTGGAGGACGGAGAGCTTTCCGCAGGGCACGCCCGGGCCATTCTGCCCCTCTCCCCTTTTCTGCGGGTGAAGGCCGTATCGGAAATCACCAAGGGCGGGCTGAACGTCCGGCAGACCGAGAAGCTGGTCAAGACCCTTATGTCCCACGGCCTGGAGACTCCGGCGCCGGAGAAGAAAGCTTCGGCGGAGGTGGATTACGCCGCAGAGGCAGCTAAGTCCCTCTCTACCCGGCTGGGCCGGGCCTGTCATATCTCGCAGGGGAAGAAAAAGGGTAAGATTGAGATTGAGTATTACGGAATGGATGATCTCAACGATCTGCTGGAAGCACTGGAGAGATTGGGAAAATAAGAGCTTGTATCACAGGCACTGAACATCGTCCGGCCGGGTTGTCTACCATCCGGACCGCATCCCCGGCTATAAACGCGAGTTCTCAGAAATGTTTCACGTGAAACATTTTATCTTTGCCGCCGCTGGCCGGCGGCGCTGAAGGAGGAAGCAAATTTGCTCGACATCAAATTTATCCGGGAAAACCCGGAGGCAGTCAAAGAAAACATCAGAAAAAAGTTTCAGGATGAAAAGCTCCCCCTGGTGGACAGGGTGCTGGTACTGGATGAGGAAAACCGGGCCGCGATTACGGAGGCCAGCGAGCTGCGGGCTCAGCGGAACACCCTGAGCAAGCAGGTGGGGATGCTTATGGGCCAGGCCAAAAAGGACCCCTCCAAGCTGGAGGAGGCCGAGGCGGTGAAGGCGAAGGTCAAGGCCAACGCCCAGCGTCTGACGGAGCTGGAGGAGAAGGAGGCCCGGCTGGAGGAGGAAATCCACAGGCTGCTGCTGGTAATCCCCAACATCATCGATCCATCGGTGCCCATCGGGCCGGACGACTCCGCCAATGTGGAGCTGGAGCGGTTCGGGGAGCCGGTGATTCCGGAGTTTGAGATTCCCTATCACACGGAAATCATGGAGCGGTTCGACGGCATCGACATGGATGCCGCGGGACGGGTTGCCGGGAATGGATTCTATTATCTTATGGGAGACATTGCCCGGCTCCACGAGGGTGTGCTGGCCTATGCCCGGGATTTTATGATCGGAAAGGGATTTACTTACTGCATCCCGCCGTTTATGATCCACGGAAACGTGGTGGAGGGCGTCATGAGCCAGACGGACATGGACGCCATGATGTATAAAATAGAGGGTGAGGACCTGTACCTCATCGGTACCAGCGAACACTCCATGATCGGAAAGTTTATCGATCAGATCCTGCGGGAGGACCAGCTGCCTCAGACGCTGACCTCCTACTCCCCCTGCTTCCGGAAGGAAAAGGGCGCCCACGGCATCGAGGAACGGGGCGTATACCGGATCCACCAGTTTGAAAAGCAGGAGATGATCGTGGTTTGCAGGCCCGAGGAGTCTATGGATTGGTATGAAAAGATGTGGCGGTTCAGCGTGGAGCTGTTCCGGAGCCTGGACATCCCGGTAAGACAGCTGGAGTGCTGCTCCGGCGATCTGGCGGATCTGAAGGTCAAGGGCTGCGACATCGAGG
>JAAZZJ010000181.1 GCA_014237695.1 Oscillospiraceae bacterium
AAGCACCATTCACAGGCGCACAGCAGGAGAAAGTAGACGGCAAACGTGCCCGCTGTCCACTTCTGTCCGGTAAAGCGGCAGACAAACACGGTATGCAGAACCCCCTGCCCCACGAGATTGGCGACAGAAAGGCAAGAGGTAAAAATATCCATATCAGGAATCCCTCTCTTTCATGTGCTGTAAAAGCGCCTTGGTCAAATCGCTCTCACGCAGTCTGGAAACCGGAACGCTGCCGCCCTGCGAGAGCGCGGCCTGTCCGGCACGGCTGCCGCGCACATGGTCCAGATTGACAAGATAGCTCCTGTGACAGCGGAAAAAGCGGCCGTCAACCCGCCGGGAGAATTCATCCAGCCTGCCGTAGCAGTCGATAATCCCGCCGCTGTCCAGGTGGATATACAGCTTCCGGCCCTGCACCTCACAGTACACAATTTGAGACAGGGGAATCACCTCACAGGAAGCCCCCTGCCGGACCATCACGCTTTTGGCCGCCCGGCGCTTCAGGGACGCCAGCGCCCGGTCCATGGTCCGGGCGAAACGTTCGTGGTCCAGTGGCTTGAGGAGATAGCCGCAGGCCTCCGTTTCAAAGGCGTCGAAGACGCATTCCCGGAGAACCGTCACAAAAACCAGCAGACTGCGGTTCCCCTGCCGGCGCAGAATCCCGGCGGTTTCCATCCCGTCAGGCTTCTCCATCTGAATATCAAGAAAGATCAGATCGAAATCACCTCCGCTCTCCAACAGCGCGCCGCCGCTTGAAAAACGGCTGATCTGGTATGAGGAAATGCGCTTCTCCTCCATGTACGCAGAGAGACAGTCTGCAATCTCCTGAACCATCAGCGGCTCATCATCGCATATCGCAAAGTGCAGCATTCGGTTTCACATCCTTTTGTCAGATGTAAGGTATATTTCCGTTACCGGGCAGAAATTGAGGAATTGCAGCGGCTTCAGATTCGAATTCAAAGCTCTTTTTGATCCTTTTTCTCTCGAGAAAAAGGATGGGCGCAGCAGTGTCCGAGCCACAGTCCCGTTACAAGAATAGCAGGCGGCGGGCGAAAGGACAATCCCACTGTCATCAAATGTTATGAAATTGTCATAAACGGCAGAAAAAGGCCCGGGGCTTTTCAGCCTCGGGCCTTCGTTGGGAGATCAGAGCATTAAAGATCAAGTACGCCCATGATGACGATGCCCGCCACAATGAGCAGGATCATGCCATAATGCTTCCAAGACAGCTTTTCCTTGAGGAAAATGTGGCTCCAAAGCACGGAGGCGGCGCAGTAAGCGGAAATGATGGGGGCGGACATGGCCAGATGCTCCGTGTCCGCGATGGCGTAGATGTAGGCGAACTGGCCGGCGGTCTCACAGACCGCGCCGATGTACTTGGGGGCCTCCATCTTGGGGATGAGGCGGTCCTTCTTGATAATGACTGCGTAGATGAAGCAGACCACTGCCGCGAAGAGGAAGGTCAGCTCGTAGGCCACGTTGGCGCTGTCCTCATTGAGCGTCTCCAGCACCCGGTTGTCGGCGAAGGTGCCCGCCGCGTCCAGAACGCAGTAGGCCACCGGCAGAGCCAGGGCTACCCAGCTTTTGGCGTACTTATAGTTGCCTTCCTGCTGGCGGGCAGCGCGAAGTTCCGCGTCCTCGGTGGAATCCACCACGCCCAGACCGATAGCACCTACGCACACCAGCGCCACGGCGAACAGGGCCAGGGGGGAATAATCGTCCAGACCGACAAAGATGAAGGTCAGCACCGCCACCAGCGCGCCGGAGGAGTTGCAGATGGGGGAAGATACGCTCAGTTCGATATACCGCAGGCCCAGGTAACCCAGGGCCATAGACAGGATATAGAGCAGAGACACGGGCAGGTAGGTGAGGATGATGCTGAAATTGATCTCCACTCCGTTCACAAAGACCTCAAAGCAGGCATGGAGGCCCATGACGATGCCCACCGCCATGACCATTTTCAGATGGCTGTACTTATCGGAAGCATCCCGGCAGCCAATTTTTGAGAAGAGATCGGAACCGCTCCAGCAAAACAGAGCGATCAGCGCAAGCCAAAACCACATAGTTTTATTTCTCCTTCACACATTTCAGTTTTGAATCAAAAGCGAAATGTGTGCGGAGGCGGTCTCCGGCGGTAGTAGTGGTTCGCCGCTATATTCATCATAGAGCGGCCAGCCCTCCGTCTACCATTTTTTGCAGGGAGAGCAGGATGCCCAGCTTGGCGTGGTGCCAGGTGAGTCCGCCCTGGAAGTACACGGCATAGGGCGGACGGATGGGGCCGTCGGCGCTGAGTTCGATGCTGCTGCCCTGAACGAAGGCTCCGGCAGCCATGATGACCTGGCTGTCATAGCCGGGCATGTCCCCGGGAACAGGGGCGGCAAAGCTGTCCACCGGAGCCGCACCCTGGATGCCCGCGCAGAAGGCGCACATGGCCGCCTCGCTGCCCAGCTCCACCGCCTGTATGATGTCCTGACGGGGCTCCGTTGCGTTGGGGATGCAGCGGAAACCCAGGCTCTCGTAGAGGTTGGCAGCGAAGATCGCGCCTTTCAGGGCTCCGGCGACCACTGTGGGTGCAAGGAAGAAGCCCTGATAGAAGGCGGGCAGGATGCCCAGGTTGGCCCCCACCTCCTGCCCCAGGCCGGGGGCAGAGAGACGGTAGGCGCACCGGTCCACGCACTCCTGAGTGCCGCAGATGTATCCGCCGATGGGGGCCAGACCTCCGCCGGGGTTCTTGATGAGGCTGCCCACCACCATGTCGGCCCCCGCGTCGGAGGGCTCGACAACGTCCACAAATTCGCCGTAGCAGTTGTCCACCATGACCTTTACGTCCGGCTTGACGGACTTGCAGAAAGCGATCAGCTCCCCGATCTGCTGAACGGAGAAGGACGGGCGGGTGGCGTAGCCCTTGCTGCGCTGGATGGTGACGAGCCTGGTCTTCGGCGTGATGGCGGCGCGGATGGCGTCATAGTCGAAGCCGCCGTCCGGCTTCAGGTCCGCCTGCCGGTAGGTCACGCCGTACTCCGCGAGGGAACAGGGCGAAGGGCGGATGCCTATGACCTCCTGGAGGGTGTCGTAGGGCAGGCCCACCGGACTGAGCAGCTCATCCCCCGGCAGGAGATTGGCGCTGAGGGCCACCGTCAGGGCGTGGGTGCCGCAGGTGATCTGTGGGCGGACCAGCGCCGCCTCGGTGTGGAAGACGTCCGCATAGACCTTCTCCAGGCGTTCCCGGCCGTCATCATCGTAGCCGTAGCCGGTGGTGGCGGCGAAGTGCTGGGCGCCGATGCGGTTTTTCTGCATGGCCAGGAGGACCTTGGCCTGGTTGATCTCCGCCCGCTGGTCGATGGCCCGGAAGCGGTCCGTCAGACGGGACAGGATCTCTTCCCCCCTGTCGCAGACCGCCTTGCCGAGCCCCATTTGGGCATACATCGTCAGTAAGTCCATATAGAACCTCTTTTCCTTACAATCATTCAAAATGCCGGGAAAAGTTTACCATGGATGTCCACAGATTGCAAGCATAATTTTCCGGACAGGAGACCGCCGCAGGCGTACATACCTGCGGCGGTCTCCTGCTATTTTCCGGGAAAATACAGGCGGACGGTGAGGATGCCCGCCTGCCATCCGGCGGCGGCGGTCCCGCCCATCTGCTCCGTCAGACGCCGGGCGATGGACAGGCCCAGGCCGGTGCCCTGCCCGCCGGATTCCACAGTGAAGTATCGGTCGAACAGCTGCTCCGCCAGCACCGGCGTCAGGGACGGGGCGGCGTTGGAAAAGGTCAGGGTACCGTCCTTCTCCAGAACAATGCGGAGGTCCCCCGGGCTGTATTTGGCTGCGTTGGACAGGACGTTGCTCAGGATGCGGCTCACCGCCTCCCGGTTCAGGGGGCGGACCACCGGAGTTTCCGGCAGCTCCACCTCCGGCGCGATGCCGCGGGCGGAGAAGACGCCGTACCAGGCGGCAAGGCTCTCCTCCACCGCCCGGTTGAGGCTGACGGGTTCCGCAGGCTCCGGCTCTTCGGCGGCCAGGACCGCCGAGGTGCGGAAAAATTCCTCCGTCAGGGATCGCAAATGGTCCGTCCGGCCCCGGATGAGAGACAGGTAGCGCTCCGCCGTCTCGCTCTTTTCCTCCCCTTCCAGCAGATCCAGATAGCCGCAGATGGCGGTGAGGGGGGTGCGGAGATCGTGGGAGACGTTGGTCACCGCCTCTTTCAGGTCCCGGTCGCCGTTCTGATACTGCTGCCGCTCCCGGCGGAGCTGGCGCAGCTGGACATTGAGGCCAGCAGCCAGACGGCACATGGCGCCGTCCCGGCTGGGGATGGACAGGAGTGTGTTGGTGTCCGTTTCCAGACGCTCCTGGACGCCGCGGCGAAGCTCCTCCGCCGAGCGGCGGAGAAGCCAGAGCTTCCAGAGCAGAAGCAGTACGGCGATCGCCAGCAGGGCGCACAGCACCGCAAGAACGTACACCATCCGCGCTCCCTCCCTTACTTTACAGCAATATATACATCCATATAGTCTGTGCTGTCCCGGTTATATTCCCGTTCAAAGCACGCGATAACGTCCTTGTCCTCCAAATGCTCCAGCCGGTTAAGGCGCATGTAGGCCATCAGCGTTTTATAGGCGTTGGGGATCGTTCGGAACGGCTCGATAAAGGGGTCAACTATGGTTACGACCGCGTATTTCTGCCGGTCCTGGGAAATGATCTTCCAGTGATCTCCCTCCGGCGCGGCGTCTTCCGGCAACACCCACGCGGCGGCGTAGCCGTGCATGTGGAACACGTTGACCTGCTCCTGAGACAAAAACGGAAAATCCCAGCCGATAATAAGCGGGTGTTCCTCCCCGCAAGAGCGCGCCCACTCTTTGACATGGCTGATCGCGTCTGTTTCCGGGTCGGGACTGATGACCTCGTAGCGGACATAGCGGAACGCCTCCACAGTCTCTACCCGGATGTTGATGAAGGACTTGTCGCAGACATCCATGTCCCCACGGACCAGATCGTCCATCTTGCAGGAAAACAGCTGGCAAAGCTCCTGCACCTTGCCCGGGTCCGGGCAGACCGCGTCCAGCTCCCATTTGGATATGGTCTGGCGGCTCACCTGCATCTTTTCCGCCAGCTCCTCCTGGGTCATCCCGTTGGACATTCTTCTCAAAAACTGAAGGTTTTTTCCAAGGCTCATGGTTCGTATCCTCCTTTTGTTGACGAGAAGAGCGTACCATAAAAACGAAGTTGATTCCACCAAGCCGGACGGGCGGTTTCGGGCGTCCTCGCAATCAGGGGGCGCGCGGTTGGAAGGGACTTATTTCAATTCCGCTTTTTGGAATATCCGGCAGGTCAGAAGGGCGAAAGCCGCGATCCAGACCATGCTGATGCCGAAGGCCTTCCCTACCATGGCGGGCGCGTAGGCGGCGGCATCCAGGACTTCGATGCCATCAAGCTGATGAAGTTTGGAGTCTAAGACGCGGAGCGACTCTCGATCTGGAATGCGTGCGAACGGTCGGCTCGTGGAGACATGGGCTGGCCGTTTTGCGTGCG
>JAAZZJ010000182.1:0-5262 GCA_014237695.1 Oscillospiraceae bacterium
CCTGGGCAACGTCCCCATGACGGACCCGGACACCCTTTCGGGCTATATCCGGTGGTGCGCCGAAAACTATCCGGCCAGCCGGTATGAGCTGATTCTCTGGGATCACGGCGGCGGCTCCGTCAGCGGCTATGGTTACGACGAAAAGTTTGCCTCCAGCGGCTCCATGAATCTGGCGGGCCTGGATACCGCTTTGAAAAGCGCCGACGTAAAATTTGATTTCATCGGCTTTGACGCCTGCCTCATGGCCACGGCGGAAACTGCCCTGACCATGGCCCAGTACGCCGATTATCTCATCGCCTCGGAGGAAACCGAGCCGGGCGTGGGCTGGTACTATACCGACTGGCTTACCGCTTTCGGGGAGAACACCTCCCTGCCCACCATCCAGATCGGGCAGCACATTGCAGACAGCTTCGTGGATACCTGCGCCCGGAAGTGCCCGGGCCAGCTGACCACTCTGTCGGTTGTTGACCTGGCGGAGCTGGAGACCACCCTGCCCGGCGTGCTGGCGGACTTCTCCAAATCCACGGCCAAGCTCATTCAGAATCAGCAGTACCAGTCCGTCTCCAACGCCCGCAGCGGTGCCAGGGAGTTCGCCCAGTCCAGCAGAATCGATCAGGTGGATCTGGTCCATCTGGCCCGGAACATGGGCACCAAGGAGGGGCAGGCTCTGGCCGATATCCTTCTGGGAGCGGTCAAATATAACCGCACCTCCTCCAATATGACCAACGCCTACGGCCTGTCCATCTACTTCCCCTACCGGAAAGTCTCCATGGTGGACCAGGCAGCCTCCGCCTACCGGCAGATCGGCATGGATGAGGATTATGCCAGATGTATCCGGCAGTTTGCCAGCGTGGCCGCCAGCGGCCAGGCGGCCTCGGGAGGCGCCGCTTCTCCCCTGACCTCCTTGCTGGGCGGCACCCAGGGGGGAGGCTCCGAGATGGTCTCCGAGCTGCTGAGCGCGTTTTTGGGCGGCGGCTTTGACAGCGTTGCCGGTCTTACCAGCGGGAACACCGGGTTTCTGAGCGACCGGGCCATGAGCGACGAGGATCTGGCGCAATACCTGACAGACCATCACTTCCCCAACGAGGCCCTGGTCTGGGAAGCCGGCGCAGACGGCAGGCCAGTGCTGCGCCTTAGCGAGGAGCAGTGGGGCCTGGTACAGTCCCTGGATCTGAATCTGTTTTATGACGACGGCGAGGGCTACATCGACCTGGGACTGGATAACGTATTCTCTTTTGATGAAAACGGCGGACTTCTGGGGGAAAGCGACGGCTCCTGGCTGGCGGTCAACGGACAGCCGGCAGCCTATTACCACACGGCTACCGTAGATGACGGGACCAGCTATACCATCACCGGACGGGTTCCGGTTCTTCACAACGGCAGCCGGGCGGAGCTGATCTTGGTGTTTGACAGCGACCGGCCTCTGGGATTTGTTGCAGGCATCCAGAGCGTGTACCATGACGGCGAGACGGAGACGGCGGCCAAAAACCAGACTGCCCTCCAGCCCGGCGACACACTGGAGTTCCTGTGTGACTATTACAGCTATGCGGGCAGCTACCAGGACAGTTATCTGCCGGGTGAACCGGTTGCCGTCACAGAGGATGGCCTGACCATCAGCAGCGTGCCTCTGGACGGTTCCGCCCGGGCCACCTACCGCTTCACCGATCTCTACAGCCAATACCACTGGACGCCGGTGGTCCCTCCGGCAGTCCCTGCGGGCTGACTTGCTCTTTCCTAATATGCAGACGCGCCGCCTCCCGAGAGGGAGGCGGCGCGTCTTAGCGGTTTTGCAGGTTATCCAATCAAATAGCGGTAACGGGTCAGAACGGTGTAGATCAGGATTTCAATACCGGCAGGCAGATCGTTGGTCTCGTCCAGATCGATCTCCTCCACTTTCCCGTTCAGACGCACCAGCACTTTGCTGCCGCCCAGAGGCAGAAAGCCCTGGTTGCTCCCGCTCTCATCGAAGCCGGCACGATCGTGGAACAGGGTGAACTTATCCTTGTACGGGGAGCTGTCGTAGGGGCAGAAGACCTTGCAGTTGCCGCACTCGTTGCACATCCGGTCCACATGCAGAATCTGAGCCCGGCCATCAGGGATCTTCACCACCACATTGGCCCGGTTGGGGCACACGTCGGCGCAGGCCTGGCAGACCACATTACAGCTCAGGCAGCGGTCGCCCTCGCACTTGGCGGACTCACAGAGGACACCCTTTCTGGCAATGGCGTCCTCCCGGCTGGCATGGGCGGCGTCCGGGATATGGGGCTCGTGCTTGGCGCCGGTCACCGCCTGGGCAAAGGCCGCCGCATCGGCGATCCCCTCCACCACTGTGGCGGGGCCGCGGAAAACATCTCCGCCGGTATAGACGTTCTCCAGGTTCGTCCTGAAGTCGGGGCAGCCGCGGCTGTCGGCCGCAATGCCATAGGCCGCCAGGGCCTCTGTGTCCACCTTCTCGCCCACGGCGGAAATCACGGTGTCGCAAAGAATTTCCACCGTCTCGTCTGTCTCCACCGGGGAGCGGCGTCCGGAGGCATCGGGCTCACCCAGGACCATCTTCCTGCAAATCAGCTTCCCATCCCTCTGCTCCACCGGGGATACCAGCTCCAGGAACTGTACGCCGTCGGCGACAGCCAGCTCCAGCTCCTCGGCGTCAGCGGGCATGTACTTTCTGGTACGGCGGTAAACCAATGTACTGCTTGCCGCTCCCGCGCGAAGAGCCAGGCGGGCGGCATCCATGGCGGTGTTTCCTCCGCCGACGACAGCCACATGCCCCAAAGGCTCCGGCTTACCGGCCTTCACGGCCTGCATCCATGCGATGACGGGCTTTACATTGCCGGAGATACGGAGGTTCCCAGCCTTCCACGCGCCCACCGCAAAGAAAATGTGGGTGTACCCCTGGGCCTTCAGCTCATCAACAGAGGGAGCGGGGGTGTTCAGCTTCACCTCGACACCCATTTTCCGCATGAGGGCCGCGTCCTTCTCGATGGCCTCATCAGAAATCCGGAAGGAGGGAATCACATGGCGGACGACGCCACCCAAAGCGGCCTCCTTCTCAAAGAGTGTGGTGGGAATACCGGCCCGGGCGCAGAAGTAGGCCGCCGCCATACCGGTGGGGCCGCCGCCTATGATGGCAGCTCTTCTGCCGTCCGTGACAGGCGCGTCGGGCTTGAGTAAGGGCAGCACCTGGTCATAGCCCCTCTCCGCCGCCACCAGCTTGGCGGCACGGATCTGGACAGATCGGTCATAGAAATTCCGGGTACACTTGTCCATGCAGTGATGGGCGCAGATGGTGCCGGTGATAAAGGGCAGCGGATTCTTCTCCAGAATAAGCTGCAGGGCCTGGGCATATTTCCCCTGGCGGCAGAGTTCGATGTACTCAGGGATGTCCTGGCCGATGGGGCAGCCGCCCTTGCAGGGAGCGGTGAAGCAGTCGATAAGCGGCACCTTCTCATAGAGCTTCCGCCGGGGCAGGGGCTTGACAGCCTTGACGTGGTACTTGTCGCTGCGAACCGCGAGGGCAAGCGCCTCCACCTTCTCCGCATCCACGGCGGTGAAGGGTTCAAATCTCAGCGTCTCCAGCTTCTCGCCGATCTGCTTGAAGCGCTGATAACCGCCGGGCTTCAGCTCGGTGGTGGCCATAGTGACCGGCCAGATGCCACACTGGAAGAGCTTGTCGATGTTAAAGAAGTCCGCGCCGCCGGAGTAGCTCAGGCGCAGGCGGCCATCGAACTCCCTGCTGACCCGCCGGGCCATCTCGATGGTCAGGGGGAACAGGCTCTTGCCCGCCATGTACATCTCCTCGCTGGGCAGCTCATTCTGCTTCACGTCCACAGGGAAAGTGTTGGAGAGCTTCAGGCCGAATTCCAGGCCGTTCTCCCCCGCCAGGGCCAGCAGGCGGCGGAACATGGGGATGGCGTCGGCATACTGCAAATCCTCATTGAAGTGGTGTTCATCAAAAGCGATATAGTCGTAGCCCATACCGTCCAGGATTGAACGGGCGGATTCATAGCCCAGGATAGTGGGGTTGCACTTAACAAAGGTGTGCAGATGCTTTTCCGTGATAAGGTAGGACGCGATGCGCTCGATCTCGTCCGGCGGGCAGCCGTGGAGAGTGGAGACGGTGACGCTGTCGGAGATCCGGGGACCGATGGCATCAATGAACGCCGTCTCGGCGGGGAACATCTCTTTCAGAACCCGCTTGCACTCCTGATAGACAGGGGTCTGGGAGGCATCCTTCATCTCGCTGAGGTACTTGTCGATCTTGGGGCCCTTGATGCCCTCCAGGTCATAGCCCACGGACATATTGAAGATAAACCCGTCCGGGTCTCCCAGGCCGTAGGCTTTCGCCAGTATCTTGCAGGCAAACCAGGCCTTGACATACTCCTCATAGGCCTGGGGCACGTAGAGTTCCGTGGACCACTCGCAGTTATAACACTCATCCTCCGCCAGGATGCAGGGGCGGTTGATACAGGCGGCCAGCTCCGCGCCGTCCATCTTCTGTACAGTCTTCAGCTCAAAGAACCGGGCTCCGGCGAAATAGGCGGAGATGATATTCTGCGCCAGCTGGGTGTTGGGACCGGCAGCTGGACCGAAGGGGGTCTCGATCTTCTCCCCTCCAAAGATCGGGAGAGACTTCTCCCCTGCCATGTAGGGGCGGTGAACGCCGAAGACGGAACCCTCCCGGTCGTACTCGGTGGTGAGCCAGTTCATCAGTTCCTTAAAAGGAATGGGGATCATTAACTCAGACATCATTTTTCTCCTTCCCGCGCCCTGAGGCGCGGCAATTATTTTTTCTTTTCTCAGCGTTGCCGCGACCGCGGCAGGGCCTTCTTTTCCCTTGCGCGAAAAGAAGCAAAAGCACCCTCAGGGACGTTCCGTCCCTTGAGAATCCCCCGCACCACGGGGGTGATGATATTCCCTCCGACGGACCGGGGGGATTCTGCCGCAGTTTCTTCGTTGGTGCGCCGGTCTGGCGGTTCTGTTCATGGGTCCTTACGAAAGTGCTTACTGCGGTGCCGCTGCTATAACCGGTTTGCAGCCATCGCCGGCAGGCTTTGGCAAGACGGGTTGAACTTCTGCCGCCTCGACTGCGCTGCGGCCACCATCAATACTGGCAGTGATTCAGCTCTCCCCACAGCTTCTTGGATTCCTCCAAGATATGCGCGTTGACAGCCTCCTCGTCTACGCCCACCAGCTCCCGGTCCTTCATGAGGAGCTTTCCGTTACAGATGGTGGTCTGGCACTGACGGCCAGTCATGCCGA
>JAAZZJ010000182.1:5272-5510 GCA_014237695.1 Oscillospiraceae bacterium
TCACGTCCGCCGCCGCGCCGGGGGCCAATCTGCCCAGAGGCACGCCGAAATACTTCTCTCCAATCGCCGGGTTGTTCTTAAAGAGCATGGCAGTCACCTCGCCCCAGCCCACATTGGGCATACAGGCGTTGTGCCGCTGGATGGTCAGGGCTGCCTTCAGGCTCTCCAGCATGTCGTTGGTATAGGCGTCGGTGCCTAGGCCCACCATGATTCCCCGCTTCATCAACTGAAGCACCGG
>JAAZZJ010000183.1 GCA_014237695.1 Oscillospiraceae bacterium
AGAACACCGGCTATGGGACGATCATCTATCTGGCCTCCATGGCGTCCATCAATCCCACCCTTTATGAGGCGGCGAGGGTGGACGGGGCCAACCGGTGGCAGATGATGCTGTGGATCACCATCCCGGCCATCATGCCCACCATCGTCATCAATCTGATCCTCAACGTGTCCAGCCTGTTCTCGGCGAACTTTGACCAGTTCTATAATCTGGGCAATAACTACGTACTGTCCACCGGCGATGTGCTGTCCACCTATATCTACCGCATCAGTCTGGGCGGCGGCACCCAGTTCGAGCTGTCCACGGCGGTGAACCTGGTCAGCCAGATGCTGGGACTGGTCCTGGTGTTCTTTACGAATAAGGCCGCCAACAAGGTGGACGTTATGGGTATCTTTTAAGGAGGCGGAGATATGAAACGATCCTCATCCGGGACGGCGGCCCGGCGTTCCATGTATACCCGGTTCGGGTTCAACTTCTACGATATTTTCATTGCCATATTCTGTATCGGCTTCGGCATCATCTGCTTTTATCCCCTGTGGTACTGTGTGGTGGCTTCCGTCATGCCCTACGAGGAGTATGTCAAGGGGGGCATGATGCTCTGGTTCAAGGGTTTTGACCTCCAGTATTATATCCAGATCTTCGGCACCAGGGCATACGTCAACAGCCTGTGGATCTCCGTGGCCAAGACGGTGCTGGGTACGGTCCTGTCCCTGCTGGTGACCTCCACCATGGCCTACGCCGTCAGCAAGAGCCACATCAAGGGGATGAAGTTCATCAACCTGCTGGTGGTGTTCAACCTCTTCTTCGCCGGCGGCCTGATCCCCACCTATATGCTCTACCGGGACCTGAATCTCATTGGCCGGTTCTTGGTCATGGTCATTCCCGGCGCTCTGAATATCACCTATTTTATCATCATGCGCAACTACTTCTCCTTCTCGGTGCCCAAGGAGCTGGAGGAGGCGGCGCTGCTGGACGGGTGCAGTGAGTTCACCTCCTTCTTCCGGGTGGTCATGCCTCTCAGCCGGAGCATGATGGCGGCGGTGGGGCTGTTCATCGCGGTCATTCACTGGAACGACTACTACAGCTACATGATGTATATCAGCAACAAGCCGGAACTCCAGCCCTTTGCCTGGATCCTCCGCCGGATGCTGACGGACAAGTCCATGATGAACCAGATCCGCAACGGCGCGGTAAACATGGGCTTCGACCTGCCGCCTCCCATGGGACTGCGGATGGCCACGATCATCTGCGCCGTTATCCCCATCGTGGTGGTGTACCCCTTTATCCAGCCCTTCTTCACCTCCGGCATGACGCTGGGGGCGGTTAAGGAATAAACAGAACCAGACAGAACAAAACAGATCAACAGGAGGAATCGAACGATGAAAAAGACGCTATCCCTCATCCTTGCCCTGCTGATGACAGCTGCGCTGCTGGCGGGCTGCGGCGGTGGAAAGGACGGCCAGAAGGACGATCAGCCCGGCCAGTCTCAGGACAATGACACATCGACCCCCTCCGCTCCGGCTGAAGGGGAGGGGAACGCCGCCCGGAAGCATGTGAAGGTCCGCTTCGCGCAGTTCGGCAACAATCTGGACGATGCCGACGGCTATGCCAACGATCCCATCCGTGCCGCCATCGCGGAGGCTGTGAACATCGACCTGGAGTACGACACCGGTACAGAGGGCTTTGACGACCGCATGGAGACCGAGCTGTATACCGGCGGCGCTGCGGACCTGTTCCCCACCTGGGGCCAGTCCGACAAGATCGCCAGTTACATCGAGAACGAGCTGGTGGTCAACATCGGCGACATTGTCAACGCCGAACCGGACCGCTACCCCACGCTCCATAAGATGATTAACTCCGCAGAGTACAAAGCGTACAACAAGCTGTATACCGGCGATGAGAACGCCGCCTACGCCATCTACTCCATCGCCGCCTTTGCCGATCCATCCTTCGGCGGTGTGCCCGTCTACAACCAGCACATTCTGGACGCGGTCAACGGCGGGAAGGTCCCCGGTACGGTGGATGAATTCCTGGCCTACTGCGAGGCCGCGGGCGCAGGCGGCTATGTGGGCTGGTGGCCCCGGAACGACAAGCTGACCAACTGGGGCGAGATTGACGCCACCCTGGGCCTGCCGCAGGGCACCAGCATCCAGTATCCCAACGTGGGCGGCTCCATGTCCGGCGTGGTCCTCTCCGGCCAGCTGGGTACGGATTCCGAGCATTGGACGATCTCTGCCACCTCCGAGGCCAGCCAGAACGTGGTCCGGCAGCTGTCCCAGCTCCATAAAAACGGCGGCCTGGATCCCAGCATCGGCATCAAGGGCGACTTTGACGACGCTTACTCCGATTTCGGTACCAGCAAAATCGGCGCGGTGAACTTTGGCTTCGGCTATCCCGGACAGTTCCGCGACTTCTACAAGAGCGCCTGGCTGGCCGCCAATCCGGACGCGGTCATCGACGACCTGACCGTGGGCACCGCCCTCAAGGGAGCCGATGGCTATGGTGCGATCTACCAGACCGGTACCTGGGTCAACTCCCACTACTTCATCCCCTATTCCTGCAAGGATCCCGACCGGGTGCTGGATCTGGTGGAGTTTGTGGCCTCCAACGCCGGACAGGATCTGCTGCACAACTGTGTGAACGGCCAGTACAATACTGCCGCGGGCGCGGACTACTGGAAGAGCGTGGACGAGCCTTACGGCTACGGCGACGGCCGCTGCAAGTACGTGTGGTTCAGCTACATGTTCAGCGGCGTGGAGTACTATGCCGACTTTGAGAACAACGACTGGTGGGAGGCCGTGGCCAACCCCGTGGACTTCAGCAACAACTGGGCAACCGAGGAGGACGCTGCTCTGGTGAACAGGGCGCAGGAGAGCATCTCCACCTTCGTGGACGATGTCATCACCCCGCTGCCCGCCTATTACAACATGATCGCCCTGCCCGCCGAGGCCACGGAGATCATCAACAAGCTCAAGACCGTGACGGACGAGTACCTGACGCAGTTCCTGGGCGGCCAGCTGGATGTGGAGAACGACTGGGCTCTCTACGCGGCGGCCTATGAGGACGCCGGTGCTGCCGGGCTGGAGCAGATGATAAACGATGCGGTAGCCACCGCCCGTACCACTTACGGCGGCTGATCCCCTGAGGGGCCGCTGCCGGCACACATGATTTGACAAACGCGCCCGATTTCGGGTGCGTTTGTCAAAGTTGTGCCCTGTCCTGCGGAGAGGGTGTAGAAGACCATCTGGGAGGAAAAACATGGATTTTGGTGTAACCATTGAGCGGGGCGCCGTCCCCTGGCAGATCTTTCAGCAGGACCGGAACGGACGGGCGGCCATCGCCTTGTCCGGCTCCTGCCGGAGGATCCGGCAGTCCTTTGAGCCGCCGCTGACGTTTGAAGAGGTGGACGCCGGCGCGGTCACGGTCAAAGCCCGGATCGCCCTGGAGTCCAGCGGGGAGAGCGTATGTCCCTGGACGGAGTGCCGGGTGGAGCCGGACCTGCGGTGGAGCGTAGAATTTTCCGTCCCTGCCGGGGGGCTCTACCGGGTGGAGACTTATATGGAATATGCGGGCTGGGACGGCCTGTCCTCCACCCGTGGGGACATGGTCCACCACATCGGCGTGGGGGATGTGTTCGTGGCGGCGGGGCAGAGCAACGCCGCCGGACGGGCCAAAAACCCGGTGGAGGACCCGCCGGAGCTGGGGGTCCACCTCCTCCGGCCCAGCGGGCGGTGGGATCTGGCCGTTCATCCCATGGGGGAGACCACCGGCGCGGTCCATCTGGGGCACTTTGAGAACCACAATCCGGGACACTGCCCTTGGCTCCACTTTGCCAGGCTCCTGAAGCGGGAGCTGGGCTATCCCATCGGCATCGTCATGAGCGCCTACGGCGGCGCGCCCCTGCGGTGGTGGAATCCGGAGGAGAACGGGGCCCTCTGCGGCAATATGCTCCGCCAGCTGGCGGACTATGACCTCCATCCCAAAGGGATCCTGTGGTACCAAGGGGAGGCGGAGGGGTACGAGAACGGCGCGGAGACCTATCTGGACCGGTTCTCCGCCTTTGTTCAGGCCCTTCGCGGCAGTCTGGGACAGCCGGATCTGCCTGTGGTCACCGTCCAGCTCAACCGGTGCATGACGCCCTGCGGTCTGGAGCTGGACCGCCAGTGGGGGATGGTCCGTCAGGCCCAGAGGGACGCCGCCCGGCGGCTGGACCGGGTCTGGGTGGTGCCTGCCATAGACCTGTCCCTGTATGATTTCATCCACAATTCCGCTCAGAGCAATCTGGTGGTGGGGGAGCGGACCGCGCGGTGCCTGCTGGCGGAGGTCTACGGACGGGAACTGGAATGGCGGGCCCCGGAGGCGGAGAAGGCGGTGCGCCTTGGACCGGACAGGGTTGCGCTGCGGTTCAAGCGGGTGTATAATTGGCTCAACCCCTTTGAAGTCGCGCCGGAGGCGCTGCCCTTCGAGGCGGAGGACGGTCAGGGGCTGGTGCGCCCCTCGGCCTACACCACGGGGCGGGATGTTCTGGAGCTGACCTTTCCCCGCCCTCTGGAGGAGGGGGCGGTCCTCCACGGTGCGTGGCGGTGTGACCCGGGCCCCTGTATCCCCTGCGACTGTATGCGGATGCCCATGCTGGCCTTTTACGGTCTGGCGGTCCAGGAACCCTGAATGGAGGCGGCGATGGATCCTTTTGTCTATTCTTTTCGTTTTTGCTGCGACCCGGACTTCAATGACCGGCGGGAGCTGGAGAGTCTGGGCCGCTACATCCCGGAGGCCCGCATCGACGACGTGGCGGTCTTCTGCAACGTGGAGGAGCTGAATACCGGACACATGACCCTGTCGGAGCAGGACCGGTATCTCCGGCTGCTGGAGGATACGGCGCGGGTGCTGGAGCCCCATGGGACGGCGCTGTCGGTGAACCACTGGCACAGCATCATGCACGCGGATCTGGGCAAACGGATGAGCCCGGAGCTGCCCTTCCGGCCCATGGTGGATGTGGAGGGCCATGAGGCCCGGCTGTGCGTATGTCCTCTGGATGAGGGCTGGCAGGAGCATCTGGCGGCTCTCTATGCCCGTTATGCCGCCCTGCGCCCCCATATCCTCTGGGTGGAGGACGATTTTCGCTTCCACAACCACGCGCCTCTGGTGTGGGGCGGGTGCTTCTGCGAGGCCCACATGGCCCTCTACTCCGAGCTGGCCGGACATCCTGTGTCCCGGGAGGACTTTATCCGGGGCGTCCTCCGGCCGGGGAAGCCCCACCCCTACCGGAAGATCTGGCTGGAGGTCTGCCGCCGGACTCTGGTGGAGGTGGCGGCGAAGCTGGAGCGGGCGGTCCACGCCGTCAGTCCGGAGACCCGGCTGGGCCTCATGAGTTCCCTGCCTCAGGTCCACGCGGCGGAGGGGCGGGACTGGCACGGCCTTCTGCGGGCCTTCGCCGGGGAGGCGTGCCCCCCGGTGGACCGTATCCATCTGCCCGCCTACGCTGAAATGGCCCCGTGGCAGTATCTGCTCC
>JAAZZJ010000184.1 GCA_014237695.1 Oscillospiraceae bacterium
CACCATCTGGCGGACCTGCTGGAAGAGCTGTGCAAGCTGGACTTCCACTGGATCCGGCTGCACTATCTGTATCCTGACCAGATGGACGGCAGGCTCATTGATGTGATTGCGCGGGAAGAGAAGATATTGAAATATCTGGACATCCCTTTGCAGCACTGCAATGACGATATTCTGAGAAAGATGAACCGCCGGGGGGACAGGGCGTATATCGAAAATTTGCTGGATACCCTGCGGGAGAAAATTCCGGGGGTGGTACTGCGTACCAGCCTGATTACCGGGCTGCCGGGTGAGGGTGAAACGGAATTCGAGGAGCTGTGCCAGTTCCTGTGGGATCAGCGGATGCTCCGGGCGGGAGTATTCCCCTACTCTCCGGAGGACGGCACCCCGGCGGCGAAAATGGAGCGGGCAGACACCGAAGAGGCCGAACGCCGGGCCGGGCTGGTGGTGGACATCCAGTCCAGGATCATGGACGAGTGGAACGAGGAGATGCAGGGGGAAGTGGTCGAGGTCCTCTGCGAAGGGTTCGACGGGCAGTCCATGTCCTACGTGGGCCGGAGCCGGGCGGAGAGCCCGGACATCGACGGACGGATCTACTTTACCGCGGACGGGGAGCCGGAGGCGGGGAGCTTTGTCCAGGTGCGGATCACCGGAGCCATGGACGGAGAGCTGACGGGAGAGCTGGTGGAGGCATGACGGAGCAGATTGAAAAGACCGCCGCGTTCGTCCGGCGGAAGCTGGCGGAGAGCCATCTGGCGGCGGAGTTTGCCGCGGGGACTGCCACGGCGCTGTGGCGGGAGCGGGTTGGATCTTATCTGGACTTCGGCCGGCGGCTGAAAAAGCAGCTGGAGGCCAGCGTGCGGGGCGCCGCCGCCCCGGCATCCGGCGGGACGGGGAATATCCAGGCGGGCAATCTCCTGGAATTGGCGGGGCGGATGTGAGGAGGAACGGATGGAGCTGTATCACGCCTCCCCCACGGCGGGGCTGACGGTTCTGCGGCCCAGCGTGACGGAATTTTTCGGGAAGCCGAGGCAGGTCTGCCTTACCTCCCTGAAGCCCATGGCGCTGCTGTACGGCATCAAGCACTTTGAGTATACCTACGGATACACAAAGGACGGCGGCCTGTATTACGAGGAGTATTTCCCCGGCGCGCTGGAGGAATTGTACCGGGGGAGGAGCGCGTCCCTCTACCGCTGCGTCTGGCAGGAAGGGATGGATACCACGGCGATCCCTAACGAGTATGTGACGGCAGCCGAGGTTGCCGTGGAGGAGGAGATCCCCATCCCGGACGTGTATGAGGCATTGCTGGAGCAGGAGCGTCTGGGGACGCTGGAGATTATCCGCTGGGAGGCGGTGCCGGAGAAGACGCAGGACTGGATCATACGGGTCCATACCGAGGAGATCCTGGAGGCCGGACTGCTGGGGCAGGACGTGCCCAGGGCCCGCTATATGCGGGAGAAGTATCCGGAGAGCTGGGCTATGGCCCAAAAGGAGGACGAAAAATGAATCTGCCAAACAAGCTGACCCTGCTGCGGATCGTGCTGATCCTGCCCTTTCTGCTGGTGCTGTATCTGGACGTGCCTTTCGCGCCCTATATCGCCCTGGCTATTTTCATCCTGGCCAGCCTGACGGATATGCTGGACGGGCAGATCGCCCGGAAGCGGAACCTGGTGACCGATTTCGGCAAATTCGCCGACCCCCTGGCGGACAAGATGCTGGTCACTGCCGCTATGCTGTGGTTTGTGGAGATCGGGCAGATGCCCGGGTGGGCTCTGCTCGTTGTCATTGTGCGGGAATTCGCCGTCAGTGGGCTCAGGATGGTGGCCAGCGACAAAGGGCGGGTCATCGCCGCCGGATGGTCCGGGAAGGTGAAGACCGCATCCACCATGGTGTGCATTGTACTGATGTTCCTGCCTATCCCGGCTATGGTGAATACGCTGTGCGTGGCGGTGATCGTATTGACCACAATTTACTCCGGTGTGGAATACTTTATGAAGAACAAGGACTGCCTCAGCGATATGTAGTGAAAAGCCGTCTCCGGACCCGAAGGGGCTGGAGACGGCTTTTCTATTGTATTTCCGCGTTTTTCCCTCTCTTCCTTGGCCGAAAGGGCGTTTTTTGAGACGAAGCAAAAGGTCCGCCCGGTTTTCAGGACGGACCTTTTGCTGTTTTTGGTCAGATGTGTGGCGCCGTTACCGGGCGGAAATCCAAGTGCAGCACTGGCTTTAGTCTCGAACTTAAAGCTCTTTTTGATTCTTTTTCTTTCAAGAAAAAGAATCAGGCCATCAGCTTGCTCAGAGCTGCCTTGTCGCCCACCAGGGTGACATAGGGATGCAGCTGGAGGATGGAAGCGGGAACGTGGGGGGTGATGGGGCCGGCGAAGGCTTCCTTGACGATATCCGCCTTGTCCTCGCCGCTGATGACCAGCAGGATCTTCCGGGCCATCATGATGGACTTGATGCCCATGGTCATGGCCTGACGGGGAACATCGTCCGGGGAGGCGAAGAAGCGCGCATTGGCCTGGATGGTGCGCTCGGACAGGTCTACCACGTGGGTCTCCTGCTCAAAGGCGTGGCCGGGCTCGTTGAAGCCGATGTGTCCGTTATGGCCGATGCCGAGGACCTGGATGTCAATGCCGCCCATGTCGCGGATGACCTTGTTGTACCACTGGCATTCCGCCTGGGGGTCGGCGGCCAGGCCGTCGGGCACGTTGGTGTTGGCGGGATTGATGTTCACGTGGTCAAAGAGATTTTCCTGCATGAAATGCCGGTAGCTCTGCTCATGGGTGGGCTCCAGGCCCACGTACTCGTCCAGGTTCACGGTCTTGATCTCGGAAAAATCCAGATCGTCTTTCTTATACCACTCAATCAGCTGGTGGTACATCCCCACAGGGCTGGAGCCGGTGGCGAGGCCCAGTACGCTGTTGGGCTTAAGAATGATCTGGGCGGAGAGAATATTGGCCGCCTTGCGGCTCATCGTCCGATAGTCTTCGGTCATGTAGATTTTCATGACTGCATACACTCCTTCAAATTTTGTGATAACCGCGCCGGCCATCCAAGAAAAAATAATCCAGTTAAATTGTACAAGAACCCCCGGGATTTGTCAATGGTTAACTGGTATGTTCTCCGCAGAATTTGCTGCGCGCCCTTGCGGCAAAGAGAAATCCCCGGCCGCATACGGGCGGCCGGGGATTTCCCGGTTGTCCCGGGTGTGCTTACCGGTTCATGGTCTCTTTTACGGAGGCCGCCGCAGCATCCACTGCATCGGTCGCCGTCTGCATTGCCTTGCCGGCGGCAGTCTTCTTCACGGTATTGGTGTGCAGCGCCAGATCGGCGGCGGCGCCTGCCGCGGCGCCCAGCAGCATCCCCTTCAAAAAGCCTTTCATCCGTCCACTCCTCCTCTCAGTCCGGTCCTGGGAATTACCGAAGCCGTTTTCCGCGTGCGGCAGCGACTTCAGCAGTCCTGTCCCTATAGCAATCATCAGAATTCCTGGCAAAAGCTCGGGGATACAAAGGGCGCATGGCCGCGTTGTCGTCCTTGGCGGGCGTCAGCCCGCCTGCGTCCTCCGCCTTGCCCTGCGCCCTTTGTCCTCCTCTCCTTTTTTGTCATGAATTCTGAAGCTTGCTATAGTATCTCCGTCAAGCCGGGAAATAAGCACGGCTTCTGATTTTTTCCGCTTTCGCCGCCTGTGCCGCGGGGAGTGCCCAAACTAAAGCTATTATGGTATAATGGGGAGTCAACGACCGAGGTGTGGGGAAAATTCCAGGAATGAACAAGTCCAATGTCATGAATTGGATAAAAAAGGCACTTCGGACCGAAAGAACTGAAACGATATCCACAATCAGGGGGAAACTGGAGAAATGGATGAACTATACTGGTTTCTAGAGTACAAGCCCCTCATAGAAACACGGGAAAATATCTGCATTATAACGATGGTAAGGCCGGGAGCCGCGGCAGATCATAGGCCATGTTGTGAGCCGTGATAAGACCTCCAGGACGATTCAGAAGATAGCAGACGCAGCGCCGATGCGGAACGGTATTGCACAGACGGGTACTCCGGACATCTGGATGCCGTCTTTCCGGGGAAGCATATCTTCAATATTCACAACAAATGTGTATACATCAATGCCTTCACAAAAAATAATTGCGGAAGAACTGTCCCGCCCCGCTTTTGGGGCTTCGTGTTCTTTCGCATTTAATATTACAACCTGCGCTCCGCGGTCCTGCAAAAATTTCCTCTTGCATTCCGCCGGGGAATCGTGTATAATACGTTTGCTTGATAGAATATCCTCCGCAGGCATTCGTGTTGAGGTTCCGGTCTCGCGCAATGGAAGCCTGTGAACCATGTCAGGCGGGGAACCGAGCAGCATTAAGCGGGACGAAATGTGCCGCGAGGGCTCCGGTTCGGAGCGGATGCTTGCGGAGGGTATTTTATCCCATGATGGGGGCCTTTTTAGGCCCCTGTTTTTTGTAGACGGGAGGCGGCTCTATGTATCAGGCACTGTATCGCAAATGGCGGCCCAGGTCCTTCGCCGACGTGGTGGGGCAGGAGCATATCACCGAGACTCTCCGCCGTCAGGCGGCCCAGGGGCGGCTCAGCCACGCCTATCTCTTCACCGGCACCCGGGGCACCGGCAAGACCACCTGCGCCAAGATCCTGGCCAAGGCGGTGAACTGCCAGCATCCCGTGGATGGGGACCCCTGCAATCAGTGCCCCGCCTGCCTGGGCATCGACAACGGCAGCCTTCTGGACGTGCTGGAGCTGGACGCGGCCTCCAACAACGGCGTGGACCAGGTCCGGGCCCTTCGGGACGAGGCGGTCTATTCCCCCGCCAGCGTGAAGTACCGGGTGTATATCATCGACGAGGTCCACATGCTGTCCATCTCCGCCTTCAACGCCCTGCTGAAGATCCTGGAGGAGCCCCCGGCCCATCTGATCTTCATCCTGGCCACCACGGAGCTGCACAAGGTCCCCGCCACCATCCTCTCCCGGTGCCAGCGCTTCGCCTTCAAGCGCCTCCAGCCCCGGGACATCGCCGCCCGGCTGCTCTATGTGGCCCGGCAGGAGGACATGGACCTGACGGAGGACGCCGCCGGGCTCCTCAGCCGCCTCTCCGACGGCGCCATGCGGGACGCCCTGAGCCTGCTGGATCAGTGCGGCGCGGCGGGAGGCCGGATCGACGGCGAGCGGGTCCTGGACGTGCTGGGCCTCGCGGGGAACGTGCAGACGGCGGAGCTGATGGACTGCCTGCTGCGCCGGGACGCCCAGTCCGCCCTGCTGCTGCTGGACCGGCTCTACAGCGGCGGCAAGGACGTAGGCGCGCTGCTGGGGGAGCTGTCCGCCCTGACACGGGACCTGCTCATCCGCATGACCGCCCCCGAGGGCGGCGCGGCGCTGCTGTCCGGCGGGTATGACAACTCTGTTATGGACGGCCTCTCCCAGGGCGTCAGCCCCACGCGCCTTATTTTCATGACCTCCCAGCTGCAAAGCGTG
>JAAZZJ010000185.1:0-224 GCA_014237695.1 Oscillospiraceae bacterium
ACCAGATCTGGCTGGAGCTGGAGAAGAAGTACCGCCCCTGGATCGACTACGCGGATCTGCCCTCCTACAGCCGGGGCGCCCGGTGGCAGCAGCAGCTGCACATTTATATGAACGCCTTCTACTACATTGACTACTGCATGGCTCAGACCATGGCCTTCCAGTTCTGGATGACCTCCCTGGCCAACCGGGAGGCGGCCTGGAGGAAGTACCTGGCCTTCGTGGAC
>JAAZZJ010000185.1:234-5477 GCA_014237695.1 Oscillospiraceae bacterium
GCGGGGATGAAGGTCCCCTACGACCCCGGCTGCGTCAGGGAGATCGGCGAGGTCATCTCCAAGTGGATCGACGAGAACCCGCTGTAATTGCAGAAATTCCCTTAACTTTTCCGCCATATCTGCCGAAAAACAGGATATAAGTGGAAAAGGAGGTCTCGCGATGGAACTGCGCATTACCGGCCGGCCGAAAGCCGCCGGCCCGTCCATCCGTCCGGCGGACAGGAAGGGAGACACCGCCGCCGGCTCCCGTCCCCGAACGGACCGGTTCACCCTGTCCCGTCAGGTTGTGGAGCAGCTGGAAATCCAGAGCCGCATCATCATGGATCTGGCCCGGAAGGAAGAGAAGAAGCCTTTCGTCTGGGACATGGCGGACAGTGGTGAGGAAACCGGGACCAGCGAGGCGGACGCCCTCGGCGAGCAGATGAAGGCCATGGAGCGCTGCCACAAGATCGCGGCCCGGATCATGCGGGGCGACAGGGTCCCGCCCCAGGACGAGCAGTACCTGAGGATGAACGACCCAGACGGCTACAAGCTGGCCATGGCGATGCGCACCCCCAAGCGAAACCCGAAGAAATGGCAGAGCGTCCTGAAAAAAGAAGACGAGAGCGCCCAATCCCGGCAGTCCGAGAGCGCGGAAGCGGCCTCCTGCGGGGAAACCGGCGAAGCCTCCGGCTCCGGCGGGGGCGGAGACCCATCGGGCGGAAGCGAATAGCGCAAAAGGGCAAGCCCCGGAACCAGATGGTTCCGGGGCTTGCCCGCCCTTTCGGGCGGAAAGGAAGAGAGAGAAGAGAAAAACTCGTAAGCTGATTTACGCGGCCTGCCGTCCATATCCGCCGCCGAAGAACTCGTTGAAGAAGTCCTCCATGCTGCCGTAGCCGTATCCGCCGTAAGACCCGTCATATCCGCCGTTGTCCGGCTGGACAGCGGACTGGGGCACGGCCTCCTCCTCGGGCATTTCCGTGGTGGAGCCAAAGGTGATGTCGGTGGTATAGACCTTGCCGTTCCGGACATAGGTAATGGTGGCCTTATCCCCGGACTGATAGGACTTGCTGCCCACCGCGGAGCGCAGATCGTTGGCGGAGGTGATGGTTTCCGTGTCCACCATGGTAATCACGTCCCCGGTCTGGAGGCCCGCCTTTTCGGCGGGGCCGCCCTCCACGACCTCAATATAAGCGCCGCTGCGGAGTCCGGACTGGGGCACCTGAACGGCGTCTATGGGGGTGACGCCCATGTAGGCGTGGCTGGTGACCCGGCCATTTTCCATAATGTCCTTAATCATATGCAAAACGTCGTTGATGGGAATGGCAAAGCCCAGTCCCTCAGCGGCGGTGCCGTCGCCGGTGGAGGAGGTCTTGGCGGTAACGATGCCCACCACCTCGCCGTAGCTGTTGAAGAGAGGACCGCCGGAGTTGCCGGGGTTAATGGCGGTGTCCACCTGGATCATGTTGAAGGGGGTGCCGTCCAGGTTGATCTCCCGGTCCAGACAGGAGACGATGCCGTGAGTCAGGGAGAAGGTCAGCTCACCCAGGGGGTTGCCGATGGTGGAGACCTCCTCGCCCACCTCCAGACTGTCGGAGGAACCCAGCACCACGGGCTTCAGCTTGGTATCGCCAGGGTCTACCTTCAGTACGGCGATGTCATAGTCGGCATCGCTGCCCACCACCTCGGCGCTGTAGACCGTGCCGTCGTCCAGCGTGACCTGAACGCCGGTAGCACCGCTGACCACGTGGCAGTTGGTGACAATATAGCCGTCCGCGGTAAGGATAAAGCCGCTGCCGGAGCTGACCGCCTCTCTCTGGACCGGCTGGCCGAAGATGTTGTAGCCCACCTTGGTAGAGGATACGTTGATGCTGACGCAGCTGTCCACGTTGGCCTTGTAGACCTGGGGGAAGGTAAGCTTCTCGCCGCCGGTGACGCTGACGGTGGTAGCCGGGGCTTTCTCGCGGCCGCTGATCTGGATCTGCCCGTCGCGGTTCTCCTCCTCCGGAGGCTCGCCGGAGACGGAAGCGGCGGGAGTATCGTCCCGGTTGTTCAGGTACCATCCTGCCCCGAAGCCTCCGCCGATCAGGAGCGCTCCGCACAGAACCAGGGCAACCGCCTTTCCGGCCCGGCCCCGCTTGTTTTTCTTCGGCGTCACGGGCGCGGGGGTCTGCTCGGGCTGGAAGCCGCTGTCATCGGAACGGTAGCTGTAGTGGTATTCAGAATCGCTTCTGTTTTGATCGTTATAATCGTTATACATAAGACTGCCTCCTTATGGTAAATCCATTTTTGCGTCCGCCGGAGGGGCGTCCGCTTTTGATGGTGGTAGGATACCTGACATTTATGACAAAAATATGAAGAAACTACGGAAAGATTATAAACAATTCAAAGACAATCTGTAAAGGGGCAAATGGAAAAAACCATATAAGAGCGGCGGGAGGCACGACTCCCGCCGCTCTTATATGGTTTGGAAGATTGGATGAAAAGAAGTTTTGGTCCTTGCAAATCATATAGTATAGAAAAGGTGTTAAGAAAACCAGCGTTTGTTGTTACAAAAGTATGAACTCTGTTTTCCGCAAAATGATCCGGCAGCAGGAAAATAAATCTGATCCGTTCTTTACTTATTCATATTTGGACGATATACTATACTTAAAATACCGAATGGAGGCTGCTTCCCTATGCGGAATTTCTTTTATCGGGTTTCCGGGGCCATCGCCCGGTTCATGTATGGCCGCAACGGCACCGACCAGCTGAACGCGGCTCTGCTGGCCGCCTATCTGCTGGTATGGCTGGTGCAGATCCTGCTGAACCGGAATTTCACAGTCCGGATGGCGCTGGAGGCGGTATCCGGACTGGCGGCGCTGGTATTGTTCCGGACCTTCTACCGGAATCTGCCCAGGCGCCAGGCGGAGAACGCAAAATTTCTGAGCTGGTGGTATCCCGTCAGGAACCGCTTTGCCGTTGTCTGGCAGCGGCATCGGGACAAGGAACACAAATATTTCGTCTGCAAAAACTGCGGGACGGTCTGCCGTGTCCCGGCAGGCAAGGGCAAGGTGGAAATCACCTGTCCCAAGTGCGGAGAAAAGATCATCGGGAAGAGCTGATTGATTTTCTGTGTGTCAAAAAAGCGGCATAGCCACTTTTTTGACTCGCAGAGAGGGGACGGAGCTGCGGCTCCGTCCCCTTTGCCTTTATTCACCCAGAAATACTGCGGGGTCCACCAGCTCCCCATCCTTGGAGACGCTGAAATGGAGGTGTGCCCCCCACCCCGCCTCGGTCAGGGAGGTGTTGCCCACCGCGCCCAGGACCGTACCGGCGGGAATTTCATCTCCCGCCAGCACGCTCACCTCCGGCTGGAGGCTGGCGTAGGTGGTGGTATAGCCGTTGCCGTGGTCCACGGTGACGGTGGTGCCCATGCGTCCGTCCTCCTCCACGGCGGCGACAACGCCGGCGGCAGCGGAGACCACCGCCGTACCCGCCTCGGCCTGGATATCGATACCGTCATGGGTCCGCCAATCCCCCAGAGTGGCGTCATAGGTCAGCCGGTCTGCGGAAAAGGCGGCCACAGTCTCCCCGGCCAGGGGAGCCACCACGATCATCGGCTCTGCCGCCTCGATGGGCGCGGAGTCCATCACGGGGGCGTCGTCCTCGTTGAGGGGGATGCCCTCCGCGTCAAAAACGGGGCGTTCCTCCGGCTCGTCCGGCTCCTCCTCCAGGATGGGGCGGACGGTGGGATTCTCCACGATGACAGGGGTCTCCTTGATAACCGGACGGGCGGGTTCCGGCTCGGGGACGGTCACGCTCTGAGCGGGTTCCGGCTCAGAAACGGCGCTGGGAACGGGGTCCTCCACGGGTTTGGGGTCATCCTTCAGCAGGGCGAAATAGCCAACCACTCCGGCTGCGACCACGCAGACGAGCAGGGCTATGTAAAAGCCCATGCCGCCGAAGATGGAGGCAGCCTGCCGCTTGCCTCTGTTGTCCATAATTGTCTTCCTTTCATCATCCCGCCGCCCTGACGGCGGCTTGTTCTGGAGGGGGAACCCCTCCAGCCACATTGTGCGCCAACCAAGGCTTTTTTATGCAGGGGAGCTATAATTTTCTTACGGACCGGCGGACGCGATATTTTTTCCCGCGCCCTATTGGTTTTAGCGGGAAAATATGTTATACTAAAGTGTCATACCTTGGAAAAAGGAAGGATGTCATGTCTAGACTGCGCCATACCCGCCGCCGTACGCACCGCTTGGGGAAATTTTTGCTTTTCTGCGTTCTGTGCGCGGTTTTCTTCTGGTGGAGCAACCACTCCCTGCAAACGGAGCGGGCTGTATTCACCTCCCCCCGTCTTCCCGCCGGATTTGACGGATGCACCATCGTGCAGCTGTCGGACCTCCATGGCGCGGAGTTCGGGGAGGATAACGAAGAGCTGATCCGGCGGGTCCGTGAAGCGGAACCGGACTATATTTTTCTGACGGGGGACCTGTTAGACCGCTACCGCCAGACGCCCCGGAGCTACGCCGTTTCTCTTGGGAAGTCACTGGCAGGAATTGCCCCCACGTATTTTGTCACCGGCAACCACGAGTGGGCGTTTCCGGATATCCGGACCCTCAAGCGGGAGCTGCGGGATGCCGGCGTTACGGTGCTGTCCAATGAATATGTTCCGCTCTCCCGGGGCGGGGACCGCATCCTTTTGGCGGGAATTGACGACCCCAACGGCTTCGCGGACCAGAAGACCCCGGAGGAGCTGGCCAGCGAGCTGCGCGGCGCGGAGCCGGATGCTTTCTGGATGCTGCTGGCCCACCGGAACAACTATTTTGAAAAGGAGTACAGCCTGCTGGGGGCGGACCTGGTCATCTCCGGCCATGGGCACGGCGGCCTGATCCGTCTGCCGTTTACGGACGGGCTGGTCAGTGTGGAGAGGTCTTTGTTTCCGTCCTATACGGCGGGATTTTATGAGGCCAACGGGGGGAAGGTTTTTGTTTCCCGAGGGCTGGGGAACTCCGGCAGGACTTTTCGTTTGTTTAACCGGCCGGAGATGGTGGTGCTGACGCTTAGGCGTCAGTGAGCAGGGGGTTCTCTGCGGCCCTGCGGGCCGCCTCCGCTTGTTTCTGTTCGAAAGCCCGTGGGCTGTCCGCCCCCGGACCTGCTTTTCGCACCCGCGAAAAGCAGGCAAAAGCGGGCTTAAACCCGTGGGGCGGCCTTTGGCCGCCTTAGGGTTGGGGCCGCCGCAGGCGGCCTGACACCTGCAAGAGGCACATATTCTAACGGAA
>JAAZZJ010000186.1 GCA_014237695.1 Oscillospiraceae bacterium
ACCACCATCCACTCACCTTCGCCGATGCGCGCGTTCGTGCCATAGGAGTTGATGATCCCGCCATTGATCACCGTTGGATCAAGACCCGCAGCGTCCAGCATCGCCGCTACAAGAGAGGTTGTGGTGGTTTTGCCGTGGGTGCCGGCGATGCAGACGGCGTTTTCATACTGCTGCATGATGGCACCCCAGGCTTCCGCACGCTCAAAAACGGGGATGCCCTTCCTGCGGGCGGCGGCGATTTCGGGGTTGTCATCGTGAATGGCGGCGGTGCGGATGACGAACTCCGCGCCCTCGATGTCGCTGGCTGTGTGCCCCACGTGGATGGAGATGCCCAGGCTCCGCAGATGATCCACCACGGCGCTGCCGGTCTGGTCGCTGCCCTGGACCGTCAGGCCCATGCCGTGAAGGACCTCCGCCAGAGGGCTCATGGAGACGCCGCCGATGCCCGCCAGATGGACCCGGCGGCCCGGAGCGATGTAATGCTGAATTTTGGTATCAATATGGGTCATGGAACGTGTTTCCTTCCCAAACGGCAGAGTCCTGCCGGTATTTGCCTTTTTCGCAGAAATGTATTATACTATAAGAAACTTATGCGTGCAACTATATTCTATTGATACTATGCCTGTTTTTGGTGAAAAATAACCGAGAATGAAAAATTTCCGCAGAAACGAGGTAACTGTATGCCTGCCATGCCGGAAAACGTAAAAAAAATAATGGTCCGACTGGAGGATGCCGGTTATGAAGCCTGGTGCGTGGGCGGCGCGGTACGGGACGCCCTGCTGGGGCGGACGCCGGGTGACTGGGATGTGGCCACCAGCGCAGCGCCGGAAACGGTGCTGACCCTGTTCGCCCCCCACGGACTGCCTACAGGACTGAAACACGGAACCGTTACTGTGGAGGGTACGGAGGTGACCACCTTCCGCAGGGATGGAAGCTATGGGGACAACCGCCGCCCCGATTATGTGGAATTTACCCGCTCACTGGAAGAGGATCTGTCCCGCCGGGACTTCACGGTGAACGCCATCGCCGTGAATCTGCGCGGGGAGACGGCTGACCCATTCGGCGGCCGGGAGGATTTGTCCCGAGGGCTCCTGCGGGCGGTGGGAGCGCCGGAAAAGCGGTTCGGGGAGGATGCACTGCGGATTCTGAGGGGACTGCGCTTTGCCTCCCGGCTGGGATTTTCCCTTGAGGCGGAGACCGGCCGGGCAATTCACCGCTGCGGTCCGCTGCTGGAGCATATCGCCCCGGAACGGATTCGGACGGAGCTGACGGGGATCCTGTGCGGAGAATATGCGGCGCGGGTGCTGCTGGACTATCCGGATGTGCTGGGGGTGTTTATGCCGGAGATCCTGCCCTGTGTAGGCTTTGACCAGCACAGTGTCTATCACTGCTATGATGTCTGGTCCCATACGGCCTATGCGGTGGCGGCGGCGAAGCCTCTGCCTGTCCTGCGGTATGCCATGCTGCTCCATGACCTTGGCAAGCCGGAGACCTTCGCTCTGGACGGGGAGGGCCATGGGCACTTTTATGGACACTGGAGGCGGAGCGTCCCTCTGGCTCAGGCGATTCTGGACCGGCTGCGGGTGGATAACCGCAGCAAGCGGGTGATCCTGACCCTGGTGGAACGCCACGACTGCCCGCTGCCGCTCAGCGAAAAGTCCGTGCGGCGGAATTTGGCGCGATACGGGGAGGAGACCCTGCGTCTGCTGCTGGAGGTGAAGCGGGCGGACAATCTGGCCCAGGCGGAGGCTTACCGGGACAGGCAGACGCTGATCCGGCAGTGGGAGGAGCTGCTGGAGCTTGTGCTGGCCGGTGGGGCTTGTTTCTCGCTGGGACAGCTGGCGGTAAAGGGGAATGACCTCACGGCGCTGGGGCTGAAAGGACCGGCGGTAGGCGTGGCGCTGAAGGAGCTGCTGGAGCTGGTTATCGACGAAAAGCTGCCCAATGACCGTGGGCTGCTGGTGGAATATGTAAAGGAGAAGCTGCTATGATATATCTGGGTGCGCATCTGTCCTCGTCCAAGGGGTTTTACAAAATGGGCAGGGATGCTCTGGCCATCGGGGCCGATACGTTTCAGTGCTTTGTCCGCAATCCCCGGGGAGCCAGGGCGAAAACGCTGGACCCCGATGACCTGGGGAGACTGCGGGATCTGCTGCGGGAACATCATTTCGGACCCGTTGTGGCTCATGCGCCGTACATCATGAACCCCTGCTCCAAGGATGAAGGGATCCGGGAGCTGGCTGCCCGGATGATGGAGGAGGACCTGGCTCTGATGGAGTACCTTCCGGGAAACTGCTATAACTTTCATCCGGGCAGCCACGTAGGACAGGGGGCAGAAACCGGCTGCCGGCAGATCGCGGAGATGCTGGACCGGGTAGTGAAGCCCGGACAAAAGACGGTTGTGCTTCTGGAGACCATGGCCGGAAAGGGGAGCGAGATCGGAGGGAAATTTGAGGAGCTGCGGCTGATTCTGGATATGGCCGCATGCCGGGACCGGCTGGGGGTCTGCCTGGACACCTGCCATGTGTCCGACGGCGGGTATGACATTGTCAATTGTCTGGATGAGGTGCTGGAGGAGTTCGACCGGATCATCGGCCTTTCGCGGCTGAAAGCGGTTCACATCAACGACAGTATGAATCCTCCGGGATCCCGCAAGGACCGCCACGCGCTGATCGGGGAAGGAACCATTGGCAAAGAGGCCATCGTGCGGGTGATGACTCACCCCGCGCTGGCGGGGCTGCCGTTTGTTCTGGAAACGCCGACAGACGATAAGGGACACGGAGAGGAGATCGCTATGCTGCGTGCCGCTATAGCCGGAGAAGCTGAAAGCGGGGCCGCTGATTGAAGAAGAGCAAATGCACGTTTTCAACTGCGATGACGATATGGAGGGTAAAGCGCATATCCTGCGCAAAAAGGGTGGGAGTTCTACGACTCCCACCCTTTTTGCGCGGAAATTACATGACTCTTTTGCTGAGTGCCTTGTCCAGCCAGTCTTTGCCGTCCACAAAACGGGAGACAATGAAGGAAACCACATAGTCGCCTGCGGCGTTAATCATCGTTGCCGGAGGATCGACCAGATTGCCGATGGCAACCAGAATGGGGTAGGCCAGTTCCATCTGGTTGGGGAAGAAGATGGAGCAGATGATGTACTCTCCGATGTATCCGCCGCCGGGAACGCCGCTCATGCCCACAGAGGAAAGGACGGCAACCAGGACCACCTTGACCAGCATCCCAACGCCCTCAAAGGGAACGCCGAAAACGCCGAGGACAAAGGCGATTTTCAGCACGCAGGAGAAGCAGGAGCCGTCCATGTGCATGGTTGCGCCCAGGGGAACCACCATGTCGCTGACATCCTTGGAGATGCCGGTGTCCTCGGCCTCTTCCATGTTGGTGGGGATGGTGGCCACGGAGGAGCAGGTACCCAGGGAGACGATGGCGGGCTTGGCGATGTGGCGGAACATGACGCCCACGCCCTTCCTGCCGCCGCCAAACCAGGCGAAGAGGGGGAAGGCCGTGAAGACGTACACCAGGCACAGGGGATAGTACACCAGCAGGGCGCGGCCATAGTTCTCGGTGATCTGAGGGCCGTAGGTGGCTACCAGGTCGGCAAAAATGCCGAAAAAGGCGATGGGGGCGTAATAGGTGACGATCTTGACCACCTTCAGCATCACGCCGGAGAGATCCTCCAAGAAGCGGCCCACAGGAGTATTCCGGCCTCCGTTTAGGTTCACGCCGAAGCCAAAGAGAAGAGAGAACACGATCAGAGGCAGCATGGCCCGGCGGCTGAGAAGGCTTACAAAGTCCTCGGCAGTGAAGAAATTGACGATCATCTGGGCCATGGTGGCGTGTTCGCCGATTTCCTCGGCAGGGATCTCTGTCCAGGGGACCAGCACGGGCGGGAACAGGCGCATCAGCACGTACATAATGACCGCTGCAATAGCTCCGGTAACCACAAATGTGGCTACGGTAATGCCCATGATCTTACCGGCGCGCTTGCGGCTTTCCATGTTGGCTACGGCACTGGAAATGGAGGCAAACACCATAGGAACCACTACGCAGAACATCATGTTGATGAACACGGTTCCCATGGGCTTGAGAACGGTGGCGCCGGTGCCGGAGATGACACTGCCGCTCACGTCCACGTTGGCGGGCCACAGCCAGCCGACAAGGCACCCCAGTACCATGGCGGCCAGCATAACGCCCAGGAACAGGTAGTTTTTTGCAACGGATTTTTTGTTGAGTTCTTTACTCATGTCTGATTCCTCCTAAAACAATTTGATATGAACCGTTTTTCAAATGATATACTTTCTCCTTCGCTGGTGTGTAGAGATATACGCCCAGAAGGAGCGGAGAGCGAAATTAAAAGTGTTTTTACCTTTCAGGAAAAGGGAGATCTTCGTCGCAGACCTCGCCTTCGCAGACAATATTAGTGGGTCCGGTAAGCCAAATGGCTTTGACTGCACTGCCGTCCCGGTCAATGGTCACACGCAGTTCGCCGCCAGGGACGGTGACGGCAACATCCTCGCCGCTGACCTTCCCCAGCAGAGTGAGGGCCAGGACTGTGGAACCGGTGCCGGTGCCACAGGCGTAAGTGAAATCCTCTACCCCCCGTTCATAGGTCAGTTCCGTAAGGCAATTAGGAGCGGTGATGTCGTAAAAGTTGATGTTGGCGCCTTTCGGGAAAGCGGGGTGCCAACGGAGAGCCTTGCCCAGCTCTCGGAGATCATCCATGGTCAGATTGCTCAGACCGGGATAGGGGACGGCGGCGTGTGGCAGACCCGGTGTACCTAATTCAATATAGGAGCAGGGCCAGGAGCGGCCCAGAGCATCTGCAGGCCGGTCCAGGTCGATGACAGTGGGATCCGTGAGGCGGATGCGGTAGTTCCGCTGGTCGATTCGGGTGCCGGTAACCAGGCCGGATGGAGATTCCACGGTCTGAGATTTGCCGGCCAGGCCAGTTTCGTAGCCGTAGCGGCAGATGCAGCGGGCTCCATTGCCGCACATCTCGCCCTGAGATCCGTCAGAGTTATAGAAGAGCATCCGGTAATCGCCTCCCTGGAGAGGAGATTCCACGATCATAAGGCCGTCAGCACCGATAGAGAGATGCCGGCGGCAAAGAGTGCGGGCTATGGAGGGGAAGCGGTCCCAGGAAATGTGTTCCTTGAGATTATTAAGGATGATAAAGTCATTTCCCGCACCGTTCATTTTCGTAAAACGCAAGGCAAGGTCTCCTTTCGGGTTCTTAAGCGGCAAATGGGGGCTGGAAGAGGATATACTTAATTATATAATTAAGTATACAGAAAAAAACGGCACTGTAAATCCTATATTATGCGGAAAACAATGCAAAATATGCTGAAGTAGAAGAAATTGGAAAAAAATCGAAAAAGGGGTTGACAAGAGGGGCAGGATCTGGTATATTAAGCGAGCTGTCGCCGAGGGGCGCACTTGGGAACAAGGCT
>JAAZZJ010000187.1 GCA_014237695.1 Oscillospiraceae bacterium
CAGCAATACCTGGCCCCGTATCGGTAACCGACACCATGACGTCTGACCCGTCACGCTTTGCGTCGATGAGCAGTTCACCCCCACCATCTTCATCAGCCGACATCGCCTGCACCGCATTGATCATCCCCTGGTCCTCGCTGACAGGGATGAACGCGCCGCTTAAGCCCCCCACATAGGAGGAGGCCATCACGCCGCCCTTCTTCACCGCGTCGTTGAGGAGGGCCAGAGCGGCGGTGGTGCCGTGGGTGCCGCAGACCTCCAGTCCCATCTCCTCCAGAATGCGGGCCACGCTGTCTCCGATGGCGGGAGTGGGGGCCAGGGACAGGTCCACAATGCCGAAGGGGGTGTCCAGCCGGCGGCTGGCCTCCTGGGCTACCAGTTGGCCCATGCGGGTGATGCGGAAGGCGGTCTTTTTGATGGTCTCCGCCACCACGTCGAAGGGCTCGCCCTTGACGGACTGGAGGGCGTAGTGGACCACTCCGGGGCCGGAGACGCCTACGTTGATGACCCGCTCTCCCTCGCCAACGCCGTGGAAGGCTCCGGCCATGAAGGGGTTGTCCTCCACGGCGTTGCAGAACACCACCAGCTTGGCGCAGCCGAAACCGCCCCGGCTGGCGGTCCGTTCGGCCAGCTCCTTGATGGTCTGGCCCATGAGGGCCACAGCGTCCATATCGATCCCCGCCTTAGTGGAGCCTACGTTGACGGAGGAGCAGACGATATCCGTCTCCGCCAGCGCCTGGGGGATGGCGGCGATGAGCCGACGGTCCGCCTCAGTCATGCCCTTCTGCACCAGCGCGGAGAAGCCGCCGATGAAATTCACTCCGCACTCCTTCGCCGCCCGGTCCAGGGCCCTGGCGAAGGGGACGTAGTCCTCTGTCTCCGCGGCGGCGGCCACCAGGGCGACGGGGGTGACGGAAATGCGCTTGTTGACGATGGGGATGCCAAATTCCTTCTCGATCTCCTCGCCGGTAGCCACCAGCTTTTCCGCACAGCGGGTAATCTTGTCGTAGATCCTGGTGCAGGCCTTGCCCGGGTTGCTGTGGGCGCAGGAGAGGAGGGAGATCCCCATAGTGATGGTCCGCACGTCCAGATGCTGCTGGTCGATCATCTGGATGGTCTGCATGATCTCGTTATGACTGAGCATATGTAGAACCTCCTTAGATCCGGTGCATGGCGTTGAAGATGTCCTCCCGCTGAATGCGGATGGACAGTCCCCGCTCCTGCCCGGCCTGGTCCAGCCGGCCGCTGAGTTCCACAATGGAGGTCTGGCAGCCGCTGAGGTTCACCAGCATGACCATGACGAAATATTCCTGAAGCACCGACTGGCTGATGTTCAGGACGTTGATGTCCTCTCCGGCCAGCAGGGCGCAGACGGAGGCGATGATGCCTACCTGGTCTTTTCCGATAACGGTAACGATAGCTTTCATAAGCTGCGAAGTATCCTTTCCTTGATATGCAGGCCGCTGTCCGGCAGCCGGGATATAACATATTTTATCACGGATCGTCCATCCTGTAAATGTGCCGGGGCGAAAATGGACCTCCGGCATTTCCTCAGAAATTTTGTGTATTTTCGTCTGTTTTTTCGACTGATCCGTACAATACAGGAGGATTTTCGCCGTGCTTCGCGGGATTTGGAGCATCCTGCTTGATACACAGGGTAAACTGCCTGTTTTTTTGTGCATGTTTTCCAGAAAATGATATTGACAAAACTTTAACAATAAGATATACTGACTCCAGTGAGATCGTTAAATGATTAACAACCAGACCGATTGCTATACAGATATTTGATATGGAGGAAATTGAAATGGCTGACAACAACATTCCCGCCGTCATCGACACCGCCGAAGCGCTGACTGCCCGTCTTGCCGCCATGCGGCAGGCCCAGCGGACCTTCGCCGCCTACACCCAGGAGCAGGTGGACCGGATTTTCTTCGAGGCTGCCAAGGCTGCCAATATGCAGCGCATCCCTCTGGCCAAGATGGCCGTGGAAGAGACCGGCATGGGCGTGGTGGAAGACAAGGTCATCAAGAACCACTACGCCGCCGAGTACATCTACAACGCCTACAAGAATATGAAGACCTGCGGCGTTATCGAGGAGGATAGGGCTTTCGGCTTCAAGAAGATCGCCGAGCCTGTGGGCCTTATCGCCGCCGTCATTCCCACCACCAACCCCACCTCTACCGCCATCTTCAAGGCCCTCATCGCCCTGAAGACCCGCAACGCCATCATTTTCTCCCCCCATCCCCGGGCCAAGGCCTGCACCATCGCCGCCGCCAAGGTGGTCCTGGACGCCGCCGTCAAGGCCGGGGCTCCCGAGGGGATCATCGGCTGGATCGACGTGCCCTCTCTGGACCTGACCAATCAGGTCATGCAGGAGGCGGACCTGATTCTGGCCACCGGCGGCCCCGGGATGGTGAAGGCCGCCTATTCCTCCGGCAAGCCCGCCGTGGGCGTGGGCGCGGGCAACGTGCCTGTGGTCATTGACGACAGCGCCGACATCAAGATGGCCGTCAGCTCCATCATCCACTCCAAGACCTTCGACAACGGTATGATCTGCGCCAGTGAGCAGTCCGTCACTGTCATGGATTCCATCTATGACGAGGTAAAGAAGGAGTTTTCCGCCCGGGGATGCTACTTCCTCAAGGGCGACGAGCTGGATAAGCTCCGGGGCACCATCCTCATCAACGGTGCGCTGAACGCCAAGATCGTGGGCCAGCCCGCCCCCAAAATCGCTGAGATGGCCGGGGTGAAGGTCCCCGCCACCGCCAAGATCCTCATCGGCGAGGTGGAGAGCGTGGATATCTCCGAGCCCTTCGCCCACGAGAAGCTGTCCCCGGTGCTGGCCATGTACCGCGCCAAGACCTTCGACCAGGCTGTCGCCAACGCGGAGCAGCTGGTGGAGGACGGCGGCATCGGCCACACCGCCTCCCTGTACATCAATCCCAACCGTACCGACCGCTACGACCAGTTCGTGAACGCCATGAAGGCCTGCCGCGTGGTGGTCAACACTCCCTCCAGCCATGGTGGCATCGGCGACCTGTATAACTTCAAGCTGCGTCCCTCTCTGACCCTGGGCTGCGGCTCCTGGGGCAACAACTCCGTCAGCGAGAACGTGGGCCCCATGCACCTCATCAACATCAAATCCGTGGCCGAGAGGAGAGAGAATATGCTCTGGTTCCGCACCCCCCAGAAGGTTTACTTCAAGAAGGGTTCCATGCCCGTTGCTCTCAATGAGCTGCGGGACGTGATGGGGAAGAAGAAGGCTTTCCTGGTCACCGACTCCTTCCTCTATCAGAACGGCTACACAAAACCCATCACCGACAAGCTGGATGAGCTGGGCATCACCTACACCGTGTTCTCCAACGTCCAGCCCGACCCCACCCTGGCCAACGCCCAGGAGGGCGCCAAGGCCATGGCGGCTTTCCAGCCGGATGTCATCATCGCCCTGGGCGGCGGCTCCGCCATGGACGCGGGCAAGATCATGTGGGTCATGTATGAGCATCCCGAGGTGGACTTCCAGGATCTGGCCATGCGCTTTGTGGATATCCGCAAGCGTGTCTACACCTTCCCCAAGATGGGGGAGAAGGCCTACTTCGTGGCCATCCCCACCTCCTCCGGCACCGGCAGCGAGGTGACTCCCTTCGCTGTCATCACTGACCAGGAGACCGGCGTGAAGTATCCTCTGGCTGACTACGAGCTGCTGCCCAACATGGCTATCGTGGACGTAGACAACATGATGAGCCAGCCCAAGGGCCTGACCTCTGCCAGCGGCGTGGATGTGCTGACCCATGCTCTGGAGGCCTACGCCTCCATCATGGCTACCGATTACACCGACGGTCTGGCATTGAAAGCCATGAAGAGCGTCTTTGAGTACCTGCCCCGTGCCTATAATGACGGCACCGATCTGGAAGCCCGGCAGAAGATGGCCGACGCCTCCTGCATGGCGGGCATGGCTTTCGCCAACGCATTCCTGGGTGTGTGTCACTCCATGGCGCACAAGCTGGGCGCGTTCCACCACCTGCCCCACGGCATTGCCAACGCCCTGATGATCTCTCTGGTGGTGGAGTACAACTCCGCCGAGGTCCCCCCGAAAATGGGTACCTTCTCTCAGTACCAGTATCCTCATACCATGGCCCGGTACGCCGAGTGCGCCCGGTTCTGCGGCATCAGCGCCAAGAGCGATGAGGACGCTGTGAAGAAGCTCATTGAGAAGATCGAGGAGCTGAAAAAGGCCGTGGGCGTCAAGGCCACCATCAAGGACTACGGTGTGGACGAGAAATACTTCCTGGATACGCTGGACGCCATGGTGGAGCAGGCCTTCGACGACCAATGCACCGGCGCGAATCCCCGGTATCCGCTGATGAGCGAGATTAAGGAGATGTATCTGAAGGCTTACTACGGCAAGTAAACAACGATGTGCCCCCGGAGCGGTTCGCTCCGGGGGCATTGCTTCAGGAATTTGCTTATGGTATCATGAATATGGCAAATTTTTGCGAGAGTTCCCCAAGTGTTTACAAATTATTCCTTGACGAAACCGCTCGCAAGCGGTAGGATAGGTGCATTATGGTAAAAGCTGTCTCAAGGGCGGCGGGAGGATGGAAATGGAGCTTTCCAAAACAACGATGAAGCGGATCATGCTTCTGATCGCATTCACAGTATTGCTGCTGGTGGGCGTTCAGCGGCTGGATGTAGTGCTGGATGCCCTGGGATTTTTGTGGGGAATCCTCGCTCCTCTGTTCGTAGGCGCGGCGTTGGCCTTTGGGCTGAACGTGCCTATGAGCGCTCTGGAGCGCAGGCTTTTCCCCCGTGCGGGAGAGAAGAAAGGGAAGAAGAAGGGCGTATCGCCCGCCCTGGCCCGGGCGGTGTGCCTGCTGCTGACGTTCTTCCTGCTGGCGCTGATCGTCCTTCTGCTGGTGCTGGTGGTGGTGCCCCAGCTGGGAGAGAGCATCACCAGTCTGGGCGGTTACGTGGCAGCGGCGGCGGGACGGTTCGTGGTCTGGGCGGAGGAGCAGTTTGCCGCCTACCCTGAGATCACCAGCCGGCTGGAAAATCTGTCTATCAACTGGGCAGAGCTGGCGAAGAATTTGTGGGACTTCCTGACTACCGGCGTTGGCAGCGTGGTGTCCAGCACCATCTCCGCCACCATGCGGGTGTTCAGTGCTATCAGCGCCGGGTTCATCTCCTTCATTTTCGCCATCTATCTGCTGCTGCAGAAGGAGAAGCTGGGACTTCAGTGCCGTAAGGCCCTCTATGCCATCCTGCCAAAGCGGGGGGCGGACGAGACGGTGCGGATCTGCTCCCTCAGCCATAAGGTATTTTCCAGCTTTATCACCGGCCAGTGCGTGGAGGCGGTGATCCTGGGCGCCATGTTCTTCGCGTCCATGTCCCTGCTGGGGATGCCCTACGCCCTTCTGGTGGGGTGCCTCATCGCCGTGACGGCCC
>JAAZZJ010000188.1 GCA_014237695.1 Oscillospiraceae bacterium
CGTCCAGCAGACGACTGGCATAGACGCCGGCGCCTGCATAGCCGATGCAGGTCTGCCCGTTGGAGATGGGGCTGTACATGGAGAGGAAATATGGTTCCGTTTTGTGCGCTCATGTCCGTTCCAGGAAATTTTTCAGCATCTGAGCGGTTTCCGCCCGGGTGGCAAAGCCTGATGGGGCCAGCAGGTTGCCCCTGCCGTTCAGAATGCCCAGCTTCTCCGCCCAACACAACGCGTCCAAAGCCCAGCTGCTGACCTGATCCGCGTCGGGGAAGTCCAGCCGCAGACGGGTGGGGGCAGGCCGCCCCGCATACCGCCACAGCATCACCGCCAGCTGTTCCCGGGTAATGGTGTCCCCAGGGCCGAACAGGCCGCCGCTGTAGCCATCCACAATGCCGCAGGCTGCCGCCCAGCGAATCCCTGCGGCGTACCACGCCCCGTCCTCCACGTCGGAGAACCGTACGGAAGCTGCCTGGACAGGATTGCCCTCCAGATTGTGCAGCACGGCTGCCAGCATTCCCCGGGTCATGGGCGCGCCGGGGCTGAAGGTGTCCGGGCCGGTGCCGCCGAACAGCTCCCGGGCGCTGGCAAAGGCCGCCGCGTCCGCCGCCCAGCTCTCCGCCGGCACATCGGCAAACCGCTTGCTGTTGTCCATGATTTCCACCACGGCGGATCCCCTGAGCGGAATGATGACGCTGCCGTCTGCCGTAATGGATTTACGGATGATTTCCCGTGTACCGTCCGGACGGACCAGCGCGGCCACCGTTCCGGGGAAGGCGTATTCCACCGGGACTGTGAGGGTAATGCCGCCCGGAATGTCCGTCACAGGGCTGCCTTCCGCTGTAATGGAGAGACTCAGGATACTGCCCGAACGTTTTGCGGCTGCGGTGACGTTGCCGCTCCCGCTGGCAAGACAGCCCAGGCCCTCGTTGGGAATGGTCACCCGGGCCGCAGGCGTGGAGATGGTGAGACTGGCGCCGGTCCTGCTGTGCAGCCCGCTTATTGTGGATGCGGGGAGGGAGACCTCCGTTTCCGTCACCTCTCCGGCGATATCCGGGGCGATGACCACCCGTTCACTCCCGTGTTCCATTGCCTGTTTTATGATTTCCCGGCCGGTAGCGGCGTCCACCTTCGCTGTGGCAGTCGTCCCGCGGACCACGGCGGGGGGCACGGCGGTAGTTTCCGGCGAGGACTTGCCGTCTTGGATGCCGGTATCCGTGTATACGGGAAGACTGGGCTTTGCGGTGCTGCCGGAAGGGCCGGAGGGCCGGGAGGGCTCGCCGGGGGAATCGGGAGGCGCGGGGCGGTCCGGCGTGTCCGGCTTTTCCACCAGCCCGGCCAGGGCGGCCTCGATGGCCCGGGCGAAGTTGTCCACCTGCTCCTGCTCCAGGGCGGTCAGGTCCCGGACCACCGCGCCGGCGGCGGCCTGCAGCGCCGCCGCAGATTCACTGGTATACTTTGTCAGGTCGGCGGGGATCTGCGCCAGGGCGGCATCCACCGCGGTGTAGTCCGCCGGTTTTCCTGCCAGCCCGGCCAGGGCGGCCTCGATGGTCCGGGCGAAGCCGTCTACCCGCGCCTGCTCCGAGGCGTACAATCCCCGGACCACCGCGCTGACGGCGGCTTGCAGCGCCGCAGCGGATTCATCGGTATATTTCGTCAAATCGGCGGGGACCCTTGCCAGAGCGGCGTCCACTGCTGTGTAATCGGCATCTGAGATGCAGACGATGATCTCCTGGAGCCATCTGCCGTTCCCGTCTGCAAAGGATGTGGCGTATTCCCAGGCGTTATTGTTTTCGTACCAGCCGGAGCAGGCGATTTCGCCGCCGCCTGCCTCCGCCAGACCGCTGCCCAGTGTAATTTGGGGCGTTGGGGCCTCGGTATTGGTATTGCTTTGCGTCGCAACGTAGACAGCCATATAATCGCCGCCTGTGGTTTTTGCGTGAAAGCGCCCGCCGCCGATGTCCAGATTCTGCGCGTATAGCCCGCCCCATCCGCCGGAGGTGTCAATAGTGGACTCTCCCTTAAAAGACACATTTTCCCCTAATATGCCGTAGCCGCCGCTTGCCGCAATCCTGATATCGCTTTCTGTAACCTTCACGTCTCCCCAGCCGGCACTGAGTCCCGTATCGGTACACTCCAGGTCAATATTGCTGTTCGTGATGACAATGTCTCCATTATCGGAGGAGATTGCGCCAGCGTTTTCCCCGGTCCCCTTTGCCGATATGCTGCTGTCTGTGATATGAATATCCTTTCCCCCGCGTATGACCGGATTGTATGGCGCGGTAGTGGACGCGGTCATCTCCACGCCCGTCATGCGCAATGCGCCCACTGTGTTGATGGCTAATGCCTCGGCCTCCAAAACCAATGTTCCGCTGTTTTGGAGCGTTACCGTGCCGTCCAGAAGCGCGTGGGAACTCAGACTGCTGACGCCGATTGCCGTTCCCTGCTTGCAGTCAACGTGCAGGCTCCCGGTCCCGCTGACGGTGAGGGCGCCGCTCAGGGTGATTCCGTCCCTTTCCGAAGAGATACTGTTTTCCCCTTCGAGAACAAGCTCCACAACACCGGACCTTACGGTAATCCCTTTCGACAGGCTGGCGCTCTTCAGGCGGATGGTCCACTTGTCTGCCCCGTTCAGATTTTCATAGGCGACAGAGACGGTCCCATCTCCCAAGAGATCGTTCAGATCTGCCTGACCAGAGCCGCCGCTCTGAATAACTGCCCCGCCAATAGACAAATAAAAAGTATCCGGCAGGCCGTCCGCCGCCTCCGCTCTCCCCGGCAGCAGCCCCAGGCATAGGGCCGCCGCCAGCATCACGCTCAAGACTCTTCTCTTCATACCAACGCATCCTCCTCAGTCCGTACCGTTTCCGCAGCAAGCTCCGTCCTGCCCATGGGCAGGACGGCACAGGGACATCCCTGTGCCAATTCCCTCTGCTTGCACAAAAAACCATCAATCCATGAGGATCGATAATGAATGGAGTATACCACCCGTCAAGTCCCGCCGCAACCAAAGCGGCACGAAATGCCGCTTTCTGTCCCGAATTGTATGGCTGAAACAGGAAGAGTGTGGTATGATGAACAAAATAAACGCTGAAAGAGGAGGGAAGCATCGTGCGTATCGCCGTTGTGGATGACAACGCCGCCGACCGGGCATGGCTGGCGGAACAGATGGAGGCTCTGCTGTCCCGGCGAAGGATGGAGGGGAGCGTGGTTTCTTTTTCCGGCGGGGAGCGCTTTCTGGCCCAGGCCCGGCGGGAGCGGTTCGATCTGGCCTTTCTGGACATCTATATGGAGGGCACGGACGGCCTGAAAGCCGCCCGGCTCCTGCGGGAGTTTGACCGTGAGTGCCTGCTGGTGTTTTCCACCTCCTCCCCGGATCACGCCCTGGAGGGTTATCGGGTTCGGGCCTCGCAGTATCTGGTGAAACCCTACCGGGCGGCGGAGCTGGAGGAAATTTTCGATCATCTGGGCCGCCTGCTGCCCGCGCAGGAGAAATATATTGAGCTGCGCGCCGGGCGGCAGGCCGTCCGGGTACGGCTGCGGGACATCCTCTGGGCGGAACACTTCCGGCACCGGATCTGTATCCATCTGGACGGCGGCGGGGAGGTGGCGTCCCGGATGACCTTCGGGGCGTTCGCCGCCCTGCTGTCCGGGGAGGACCGGTTTTTCATCTGCGGACGGGGCATCCTGGTCAACCTGGATCACGCCGCGGATTTTGACGGGCGCGCGTTCCGGCTGGAGGGCGGCGGAAGCGTCCCGGTCACCCGGGATCTGTCTGGGGCGGCCCGGACCGCCTTCGGGGACCGGCTGTTTCAGATGGAAAGGGGGCCCTGTACATGATCTGGCGGCCGATTTTGGAGCTGTTCGTTCTGTTCCCCGGCGCTTTCGCCTGCTTCCTGGCAGCTGCGGAGAGCCTGCGGATCAAAAAGCGCACGCTGGCGCTCATCACCGTCCCGGTGTTGCTGCTGGTGTGCGCGCTGGGGGGCGGGCTGTGCTGGTGGATGAACTGGCCCACCAACTATCTGATTGCGCCTATCCTGGTCCCGGCGGCCGTGGCCTTCTGCCGCCTGACGGACCTGCCGGCCTGGAAGTCCGTGAGCATCTTCCTGGGCGTGTGCGGGGCCTTTTCCAGCCTGGCCGGCCTGCCCACCGTTGCTGACGCCCTGCTGTTCCCCGGGGACACATCCTATTGGCTGTCCCCGGTGGGGAGCATGATTAGCTTCACCCTGTGCTGGGTGCTGGTGGCGCTGTGCTGGTACCCTGCGACCCACGCCGCCCGGGAACTGCTGCGCGCGGACACCGTGGCGCGCTCCTGGTATGTATTCTGGTCTTTGCCCGCCATGTTTGTGGCGGTGAACCTGTATATGTGCGCACAGCTGAACGGGCTTGTATACAGCGGGCAGCTGCTGGGGCTGTATGTCCTGCTGACGCTGGTATTCACGGGGCTCCTGCTGCTGTTTTACCTGCTGTTCTATCTGGTGGCCCGGGAGCTGGACGCCAACGCCCGCCTGCGCCAGGAGAACCAGTTCCTCCAGATGCAGAGCGCCCAGTACGACACCCTCCGGGCTGCCATCACGGAGACCCGGCAGGCCCGTCACGACCTGCGCCACCATTTCAACGCCCTGTCCTCCCTGGCGGAGCGGGGGGCCTGGGAAGAGCTGCGGCGGTATCTGGCGGATGCGGGGGACGGCATTCCAGCTGCCGGGCTGATCCAGTGTGAAAACCAGGCGGTTGACGCTGTGGCGGGGTACTACGCTGCCCTGAGCTGCCGGGAGGGAGCGCCCTTTACCTGTGAGCTGGACCTGCCCCGGGAGCTGCCGGTGCCGGAGATGGACATGTGCGTCGTGCTGTCCAACCTGCTGGAGAACGCCCTGGAGGCCAGCCGGCAGGCGGGGCCCGGCCGGTATATTAGCCTGCGGGCCTCCCTCCGCAGTGAACAGCTGGTGCTGCTGACGGTGGAAAACGCCTACACCGGTGAGATCGCAGAGCGGGACGGCGTCCTTCTGTCCTCCAAGCGTCCGGGGGAGGGGATTGGCCTTCAGTCGGTGGCCCATATCGCGGAGAAGACCGGCGGCTACTGCAAATTCCTCTACGGGAACGGCGTTTTCACCGCCAACGTCATGCTGCGGGGCGGCTGAACAGCGCCATTTTACCGCTTCTCAAGTGTGTCGACTATATACAACCGGGGGGCGGAGCGCATTGCGCTCCGCCCCCGCGTCTGTTCCGGAGAGCCCGCTCTGGCGCGTCATTCCACCGTCACGGATTTGGCCAGATTTCTGGGCTTGTCGATGTCGCAGCCCCGCATGAGGGCCGCATAGTAGGCAAACAGCTGGAGCGGGGCCACGCCCAGCAGGG